>NZ_JACJEF010000040.1:0-530 GCF_014163935.1 Pseudoalteromonas sp. SR41-7
CCTTCTGATTTAGTGAAATTTACAGACTACAATGGTGATGGTGTTATTGATTGGCTTAAGCATTCTGTAGTGGGTGATGCCGTATGGTTAACTGTATTAGATGGCCGCGACTTCTCAGCCTTTAGCTTTTTTAACATTAGTAGCGAGTTAGAAAACTTAAGTGTGGAACAGCTGGACGATAGAAATAACGATGGCATAAAAGAGATAGGCTTATTTGGCTTTAATGCGGATGTAGGACGTTACCAGCTAGCTGTTTATAACGGCTACACAGGGCAAGGCATGGGTACATGGAATTGGCCTGAAACGTTACAAGATGTCGAGTTTAAATTGCTTGAAGACTTAACCTTAGATGGCGTGCAAGAGTACGCGATTACGGGTATTCATTTAACTAACGGCACTAAACAACTGTTTGTAAAAGACGGTGTGAGTAAACAAACCTATAAAACGTTTAAATGGACAAACCAGTGGTTAGACGCGCAAATAGTACAAATGAGCGATGTAACTAACGATGGCGTACCAGAAGTTGCGTT
>NZ_JACJEF010000041.1:0-527 GCF_014163935.1 Pseudoalteromonas sp. SR41-7
CACTCTTTCTCGCCTTCTAACGCTTTAAGCGCAGAACCAGCGATTAGAGGTAAGTCATCACCTGGGAAATCGTATTCAGAAAGAAGTTCACGAACTTCCATTTCTACTAGTTCAAGTAGCTCTTCATCATCAACCATGTCACATTTGTTCATGAATACGATGATGTAAGGAACGCCAACCTGACGAGAAAGAAGGATGTGCTCACGCGTTTGTGGCATAGGGCCATCTGTCGCAGCAACTACTAAGATCGCGCCGTCCATTTGAGCAGCACCAGTGATCATGTTTTTAACATAATCGGCGTGACCAGGACAATCTACGTGTGCGTAGTGACGTGTAGGTGTATCGTATTCAACGTGAGACGTTGAAATAGTGATACCACGTTCGCGCTCTTCTGGAGCGTTATCGATTGATGCGAAATCTTTAGCAACACCGCCGTATACTTTTGCAAGTACGTTAGTGATTGCTGCAGTTAGTGTAGTTTTACCGTGGTCAACGTGGCCGATTGTACCAACGTTTACGTGCGGTTT
>NZ_JACJEF010000042.1:0-527 GCF_014163935.1 Pseudoalteromonas sp. SR41-7
CACTCTTTCTCGCCTTCTAACGCTTTAAGCGCAGAACCAGCGATTAGAGGTAAGTCATCACCTGGGAAATCGTATTCAGAAAGAAGTTCACGAACTTCCATTTCTACTAGTTCAAGTAGCTCTTCGTCATCAACCATGTCACATTTGTTCATGAACACAACGATGTAAGGAACGCCAACTTGACGAGAAAGAAGGATGTGCTCACGTGTTTGTGGCATAGGGCCATCTGTCGCAGCAACTACTAAGATCGCGCCATCCATTTGAGCAGCACCAGTGATCATGTTTTTAACATAATCGGCGTGACCAGGACAATCTACGTGTGCGTAGTGACGTGTAGGAGTATCGTATTCAACGTGAGACGTTGAAATAGTGATACCACGTTCGCGCTCTTCTGGAGCGTTGTCGATTGATGCGAAATCTTTAGCAACACCGCCGTATACTTTTGCAAGTACGTTAGTGATTGCTGCAGTTAGTGTAGTTTTACCGTGGTCAACGTGGCCGATTGTACCAACGTTTACGTGCGGTTT
>NZ_JACJEF010000043.1:0-521 GCF_014163935.1 Pseudoalteromonas sp. SR41-7
TACCGGTGCAAACTTATCAGGTCTTAACGATGGCGAATTAACTGCCACAGCCACAGTCAGTGATGAAGCTGGCAATACAGCAACCGCTACAGACACCGCCATTCACGATAAAACAGCCGTAACCAGCATTGATGTTGCAACAGGTGATGACACTGTTATTAATACCGCAGAGCAAAGTGATGTAGTTGTAAGCGGTATAATAGAAGAGGCTGATGCTAACCAAACAGCCACTGTGGTATTTACCGATGTGAACGGAGATAAAGTCACGGTTGAAGACGTCGCGATTAATGCAGCCGGTGAGTGGGCAATAAATGCCACTAATATTTCAGGCCTTGCTGATGGTGAAATTACAGCAAGTGTTAGCGCACTAGATGTTGAAGGTAATTTAGCCACAAACGAAACCAGCTTTACCAAAGACACTACAGTTGCAATAACAGTTGATATCAACGATACAAACGATGACGTAATTAACGGCAATGATGAAAACGTAAACGTTGAAATTACAGGTACCACAACGGGTG
>NZ_JACJEF010000044.1:0-458 GCF_014163935.1 Pseudoalteromonas sp. SR41-7
CTCCCTATAATGCGACCCCACTGAGACGGGAAACAGCAACGCATAGCGAGGCACGAACAACTCAGGGTGTTAAGTAAAACTTAGATTGAATCTTTTTAGAAAGTTTAAATTTAAGTGTTGACAAAAAAATAGGAAAGCGTAATATGCGCAGCCCTAGCGAGATAAAGTTCAACTTTATAATCGCAACGTTCTTTAACAATATAAAGCAATCATCTGTGTGGGCACTCGTACAGATTGAGTTCTAACAGCCAACCTACTTAGGTAGCGAGGCAAACAAATTTAGAGTCTCAATTGAAAACTGAGTGACCAACAGAATAGTTATTTCGGTAATTATTCGGCACAGTCAATTCAATATCGAAAGATATTAAAAAATTCAGAATTCATTGAGCTGTCGAAAGACATAAAACTTTTTAATTGAAGAGTTTGATCATGGCTCAGATTGAACGCTGGCGGCAGGC
>NZ_JACJEF010000045.1:0-456 GCF_014163935.1 Pseudoalteromonas sp. SR41-7
GACATAAGCCTGCATAAAATGGACGACTTAGATGGCGATGGCACCACAGACTGGGGCCAATTTGGTCAACGTAAAGATGACGGCCGTTACCAATGGGTAGTTAAAAAAGGCCACGATAAACAAGGTGTAATACGCACGTTTAGTTGGCCGAATGACTTAACAGCAGCGCAGCCGCTATTGTTAAGTGACCGAACAGGGGATGGTGTAAAAGAAGTTTCAATGTTTGGTAAAAACGACAGTGGAAAAATGTTCTTACGTGTAAACGACGGACGCTTAGCCAATACCCGCATAGCGAATTATAGCTGGCCAGCGGTATGGTCAAATGAGCAAGTAATGGAGCTGGGTGACTTAAACAGCGATGGCATAAACGAAGTTGCTTTATTGGGTATAAATATTAACTCAGGCAAATACCAGCTAGTAATAAAAGATGGACGTGCAACCACAGAATATGGACGT
>NZ_JACJEF010000046.1:0-421 GCF_014163935.1 Pseudoalteromonas sp. SR41-7
ACGTCCATATTCTGTGGTTGCACGTCCATCTTTTATTACTAGCTGGTATTTGCCTGAGTTAATATTTATACCCAATAAAGCAACTTCGTTTATGCCATCGCTGTTTAAGTCACCCAGCTCCATTATTTGCTCTTCTGTCCAAGTCGCTGGCCAGCTAAAGTTCGCAATACGGGTATTGGCTAAGCGTCCATCGTTTACACGTAAAAATACTTTTCCACTGCTATTTTTACCATATAAAGCAACTTCGCTTACGTTATCCCCTGTGGTATCTGCAAGTAATAGGGGTTTAACGTCACTTAAGTCATTCGGCCAACTAAACGTGCGTATTACGCCTTGTTTATCGTGGCCTTTTTTAACTACCCATTGGTAACGGCCGTCATCTTTACGTTGACCAAATTGGCCCCAGTCTGTGGTGCCATCG
>NZ_JACJEF010000047.1:0-357 GCF_014163935.1 Pseudoalteromonas sp. SR41-7
GGGCCGTTGAAGACTACAACGTTGATAGGCAAGATGTGGAAGTGGTGTGAGCCATTAAGCTAACTTGTACTAATTACCCGTGAGGCTTAACCATACAACGCCAAACGCGTTTTATGCGACAGTTTGACAGAAGTTAATATGACTAAAGTAGAAATTACTTAGAAAGACTTAAAAAATATTATCAGATATTTTCCAAATTCAGTTAGTGCGTAGAAATACGAATTAACGCCCAAATTTGCTTGGTGACAATAGCGTTTTGGACCCACCTGACTCCATGCCGAACTCAGTAGTGAAACGAAACAGCGCCGATGATAGTGTAGCATTTGCTATGTGAAAGTAGGACATTACCAGGCTTCA
>NZ_JACJEF010000048.1:0-356 GCF_014163935.1 Pseudoalteromonas sp. SR41-7
GCCTGCCGCCAGCGTTCAATCTGAGCCATGATCAAACTCTTCAATTAAAAAGTTTTATGTCTTTCGACAGCTCAATGAATTCTGAATTTTTTAATATCTTTCGATATTGAATTGACTGTGCCGAAGCAACTTATAAATAAGTTACTTCTGTTGGTCACTCAGTTTTCAATTGAGACTCTAATTTTTTTGCCTCGCTACCTAAGTAGGTTGGCTGTTAGAACTCAATCTGTACGAGTGCCCACACAGATGATTGCTTTATATTGTTAAAGAACGTTTTGAGTCGCTTTAGCGTCTCAAGGGATGCGAATAATACACCCTTTATTTTTCGAGTCAACACTTTGTTTTAAACTTTCTTT
>NZ_JACJEF010000049.1:0-353 GCF_014163935.1 Pseudoalteromonas sp. SR41-7
CCTTGTTTATCGTGGCCTTTTTTAACTACCCATTGGTAACGGCCGTCATCTTTACGTTGACCAAATTGGCCCCAGTCTGTGGTGCCATCGCCATCTAAGTCGTCCATTTTATGCAGGCTTATGTCATTCCACAGTGTGTTCCAGTTATACACGTCTAGTTTGTTGTTGCTATTTGCGCCATCAAACACAAACAGCTGGCCTTTATCTAAACGCTCATGACGTCCATATAACGCAACTTCTGGTACGCCATCGTTAGTTACATCGCTCATTTGTACTATTTGCGCGTCTAACCACTGGTTTGTCCATTTAAACGTTTTATAGGTTTGTTTACTCACACCGTCTTTTACAAACAG
>NZ_JACJEF010000004.1:0-289410 GCF_014163935.1 Pseudoalteromonas sp. SR41-7
CTTGTATGGATAATAAACCCATAAATTAATTAATACTTTAACCAAGTTCGGGTAATGTGAGGCCCAAGCTTTGGCTGCAACCAAAGCCTTTTATACAGTAGTTCGATTGATTGAAGGCTCCTCTATTGAGAGACCGATAACAAGAAAGAACGCTGTATAAACTCCAAGCATTAAACTCGGATAGTCAACGGGGCCTCGAGCCCGAATCGCAAGGCAGAGTCAGCTTATTATGAATATACTCAATAATCAAAATGAAATTAACGTCGGTGTCGATACAGGTAAAACTCAACTCGATATTTACATCCGACCTTTAGATATATATTTCACCGTAGAAAACAATGACGGCGGCATTAAACACGCTATAAAAACACTAAAAAAGCACCCAATAACGCGTGTTACTATTGAAGCAACTGGGCGCCTTGAACACCCCTTTATTATGGCGTGTGCTCAAGCGAATATCCCTTTCGTTGTTGCTAATCCCGTTAATATTAAACGTTTCGCAGGCGCTATTGGCCAAAAAGCAAAAACAGATAAACTTGATGCGCAACTCATCGCTCATTTTGGTGAAGCAATAAAGCCACCACTCTCTTCTTTAAAGCCAGAGCAGATGCGCTTGATGAGTGATTTACTTTCTAGAAGAAGGCAGTTAATGGATATGCAAACGATGGAGAAAAATCGTTCACAGATAATGCCAAAAACAATATCATCACTAATAAAACCTATCCTAACGGCATTAAAAAATCAGATTGAAAAAGTAGATTTGAAACTACAAAAACTCATCAAAGAATGTGACGAATATAAGGTCAAGAATGACATTATTCAAAGTGTGCCTGGCGTTGGGAATGTTGTCGCATTTAACTTACTTAGTGACATGCCTGAGCTTGGGTGTGTAAACAATAAAGAGGCTGCATCACTGGTTGGTGTTGCACCATTTAATCGAGAAAGTGGTGCTTATCAGGGTAAACGGATGATACGAGGTGGACGGCCAAAAATTAGAACCGCAATGTATATGGCAATGATGTCAGCTATCCAATGTAACCCTAAATTTAAAGCTATTTATCATCGGCTAGTCGCGGCAGGGAAACCTAAAAAAGTGGCTATTATTGCCTGTATAAGAAAGCTTATAGTAATCATAAATTCTATGGTGAGGGATGGTGTCATGTGGGATCCTAAAATGGTTTGAAATTAGGAATTGACACCATAGTCACTTGTTAGGCATTTTTGATTTGTGAATTTAGGTACTCATCTTTTACTTTATTTATTAAAGCAATCCGATTGATTTCACTGTGAGTAAATAAAACTTGTACAAAAGACTCTTGAGCGGCATGTAAGTTACCAGTATCTTCAATTTTACCTTCAGATTTCAGTTTACTCTCTAGCTCATGAATTAATTTAACTAGCGCTTTGCCTCTAGAAGTCAAAGGTGCCAAAAACGAAGGTTGCATTTCTCGATCATACCAATCAATCATGCAATCTGAAAAATCAATATCTGCTATATTTTGGTGAACTAAAAATTTAAGGTAATCAAAAAGAAAGCTATGTTCCGAATGTCCAACTCCCATTCCAAATTCAGAGTTTTGGTTAACTAAGGTTTCTTCAGCAACTGTCGCAGCCACATCCATACCAAAATATAGTGAACGACAAATGTTTGTTAGACCAGAACAAAAAAGATTAAAGTATGAAACTGGAAAAGAGGCATTGTCACATTCATTTTTTATTAAAAAATCTAATAGCTCTTCATGTGACATTAAGTGTTGTTCTGAGGCTGCGAAACCTTCAAAAAGAGTGCTAGAGTCTGTTGTTTGTAGAATATTAGATTTGGGTATTTTAATCCCTTTAGGATCAGAAGCCTTGGCAGTCCTAATAGCCTGTCGAGCATCAACCCAATAACTTAAGTTCGCATCTGGGTTATGTATAATGATTAATACGGGTAAAGGATATCTTTCCCAATAAAATCTATGCTTTTCTTCCGGATAAAAGACCCAGTTATCTCCACTTTCTTTGAAAAAAGAAGGGCCTGACTTTATTTGCACAGCAACCATTTTCCCAGTAGCAAACCCCTCACTACTAACAAATTCAATTTGACCATCAATACCTACATCTGCAATAGAAGTTTCTCGCCAGATTTGACCTAACCTTGCAATAGCTTCAGCTACAGCATTCACACCAAACCTTTCTTGGGAGTTTGTTGGATTATATTTCGGCAGACTCATAGTTTCCTTAAATGCCTAACACCCGCTTAAGCGGACAAAAATTGTTGGTTATAATGTGCAGCGAAGCGGAACCTAACCAATTGTTTTTGTTCCGTTTAAAGCGCTTGTTATAAGCTAGACCGCGGAGGTAATCCACTCATTGCAGTCTTTAATATCATTTTTACCAAACAGCTTTACATTAATAGATGTGAACTCAGTAGAGATATTTTTAATAACACCACTTAAATTATCATTACTACAAATAGCCAACTTACCTGTATCCATAACTTTTGCAAACACTGAAATGGAGTCCCAATGTGCATAATGTGAATTTGAAATTATTATAATATTGGGTGTGAAGCCATAAACAGCGACACCTTGGCTCACTGTCTTCTTGAATTTATTTATGTCAGCACCAGATAATTTACATTTACTATCTAATACAATCTTATAAAGGTATGGACTTGCCGAGTGCTTAATCTGATGCATATGTACCTGAGCTTATAACAATTTTGTCTACGACATTTGTCGTTTTATAAACCGACAAATGTCCATATATTACAGTGCATTTATCTTAACCATCAAATAAACAACTGTAAACAATTAGTTAACTGGAAATTATTTTTAATCAATGCACAAATACACCGAAATGGTGGAGATCAGTAATATTGGACAAAACAACAAGCACTGTCTATATATACAGTTAACTTTTGCTAGAGATTCATATCATGAAATCACCTTTTTTAACTATGATAGCCGAACAAATGTATCTAAAGCGTTATGCTAAAAGTACTATTAAAGCGTATTTATACTGGATAGCTTCGTTTATTCGATTTAACTCTATGAGGCACCCAACAACGATGGGAGATAATGAGGTCGAACTTTTTTTAAATTACTTAGTCAATCAACAAAATGTTGCTCCTAACACTCAAACACAAGCCTTAAATGCGTTGAGCTTTTTATTTAAAGAAGTGATTAAAAAGCCACTTTCATTATCATTAAGTTTTATTAAGAGCAAACGAGCAACTAAACTACCGGTAGTTTTAACGCAGCAAGAAATAAATAATTTTTTTAAAGTGTGCTCTGCAAAGCATTATTTACCCTGTGGATTACTTTATGGCAGTGGTATGCGATTAATGGAGGTACTGCGTTTACGGGTACACGATATTGACTTTGACTATAACTGCATTCGAATTTGAGATGGCAAAGGAGGCAAAAATCGTGTTGTAACCCTTGCCGTAGAGCTCACACCGCAATTACGTTCTCAAATACAATTAGTTGATAGTTACCTGCAATTAGATCTGAAAAACCCCTTGTATAGCGGCGCTTACATGCCTCATTTATTACGTAAAAAATATCCAAACCACAATAGACAGCTGGGCTGGCAATATTTATTTTCATCACATAAATTAAGCATTGATCCTGAGAGTAAGCAATTAAGACGTCATCATATCGATGAAAAACAATTACAACGCGCTGTTAAAAAAGCCGCTTTTGATGCACATATTAACAAACATGTTACGCCACATACTTTACGCCACTCTTTCGCTACGCATTTACTGCAAAGCGGCGCTGATATACGTACAGTACAAACACAATTAGGTCACAGTGACGTGCGTACCACACAAATATATACCCATGTACTACAACAAGGTGCCAACGGGGTTATTAGCCCGTTTTCAAGATTATAAATATCTCAGTAACAAGGCAAAATTTGGGTTATATAGTTTATCTATATGAGAAGTTTTTAACGCAGTTAATTGGAACGCTAGAATGTTCTACGTTTTAATTCAGCGGGTATACTACCCATGTTTTACAACAAATTGCCAACGCCGTTATTAGCCTTTTTCAAGATTATAAACTCCCCGATTTAAAACAAAAAAGCACAGCCCAAAACAGCCATGCTTTTTTAATCAACCTTAATCAACCTCGGTTTACAAACGAATGCCGCCGTCTATTTCTACCACGCGACCGGTAAAAAAGTCGTTTTCGATTATGTATTGTGCAGTATGCGCAATTTCGTCGCTTTCCCCTAAGCGCCCTACTGGCGTTACCGCGAGCATACGTTGTTTGGCTTCTGGCTTCATGGCGTCGGTCATGGCGGTACTTATTACACCTGGTGCAATAGCGCCTACACGTATACCAAATCGACCAAGTTCTTTAGCCCATGTGGTGGTAAGTGCCACTACGCCTGCTTTTGATGCCGCGTAGTTTGTTTGGCCTATGTTACCTGCGCGCGCTACGCTCGACATATTAACTATAACGCCGCCTTTACCAGATTCAATCATGTGGCTTGCAGCTTCCCGCCCGGCTAAAAACACACCTGTTAGGTTTACATCAATCACTGATTGAAATTGCTCAAGAGACATTTTTTTAACGACTTTGCCGTCTTTAGCCTTTATAAACATGCCGTCGCGTAAAATACCGGCGTTGTTTATTAGCACACCAATGTGGCCAAAATCGCTGTTGATGGTATTAAATACGTTTTCTACTTCGCTCTCATTTGTTACGTTTGCGGCATAACCTTTAATATTGCTAGTTACACCTTCAAGCTGCGTTAATTGCTCGCATGCGTTGTTTAATAAGTCTTGCGCCATATCTATTAAAGCAATGTTGGCACCCATAAGTGCAAACTTTTGCGCCATTGCAAAGCCTAAACCTTGTGCGCCACCGGTTATTACTACCGTGTTATTTTTAATTTCCACGCGTTGCTCCTACTTAGAAAACAGTTTAAAAATGGCACTAAAGTCATCACTACCCGCACCTTGGTGCTGTAGCATAGTGTATAAATTTTTAGCCATTGAACCCATTGGGGTTGATGAATTACTTTGCTGCGCGGCTTCCATGGCAAGTCCTAGGTCTTTAGCCATTAAATCAACCATAAAGCCTGGTTTGTAATCGTTACTAGCCGGTGCGGTATCCATTACACCTGGGCAAGGATTGTAAAGCTCAAGCGTCCAGTTACGGCCAGAGCTTGCAGTCATAATGTCGCTAAGTACTTTAGGATCGAGGCCGTTATTTATACCCATTTGCAGTGCTTCGCTGGTGCCTGCCATTAAAATGCTAAGTAGCATGTTATTACATATTTTTGCTACTTGCCCTGCGCCAATATCGCCTGCATGAAATATGTTTTTACCCATATCACTAAGCACTGTATTTGCTTTATCGAACGCGGCTTTTTCGCCACCTACAATAAAGGTAAGAGTGCCAGCAGTTGCGCCTGCAACGCCGCCCGATACCGGTGCATCTACAAAGCTTATGCCTTGTTTACCAAGTGCGCTGCCTACAGTGCGTGCTGATTCTGCATCTATTGTTGAGCAATCAATTACTAATGTATTTTTGCTCAGCACGTTAATTAAACCGCTGTCGCCGTTATTACCCAAGTATAGGGATTTAACATGTTTGCCCGCAGGTAACATGCTAATAAGTACGTCAGCATTTGTTGCGCACTGCTTTGCATCAACTGCGGCTTTTGCGCCTTTGCTTGCAAGTTCATTTACGACCGACTGGTTTAAATCGAACACACTAACAGTATGTCCAGCTTTAATTAAGTTAGCCGCCATTGGGCCGCCCATATTGCCTAAGCCGATAAAACCGATATTGAGTTTAGTCATCGTCTTTCCTTTATTTGTGTATTGGCGTGTCTAAGCCATTAAGTGGGTGGTTTTCGCCAAAACGATTAACAAAAAAGCTGTCTATTATTGTTTGTGGTACATCACTTAATGTTTTGTATTGCCAATTAGGTGCGCCGTCTTTATCTATTAATAGCGCCCTTACACCTTCTTGAAACTCGCCTACTTCGCCAGCACGAACCGACATACCCAGCTCCATTTTAAAACACGCTAATAAGCTTTTGCCTTTACTTGTTTTTAATTGCTCACTAACGAGTGCGCAACTTAGTGGGCATCCGTGTTTAAGTGACTTTTGGGCGCGTTGTAGCCATTTATCGTCAGTAGCTAGCCCTAAAATATAATCAACTTGCTCCTGTAAGGTTGTAAATTCACCCAGCTTTTGAATCGTTTTTAAATTAGCTTTTATATTGCCTTTTGGCATACGCGCAGATTGGTTGTCTAAATCGGTTAATAACTTAGTTAAACGCTCATGATTTAAACTTGCGGTTTTGCCCCACTTTGCAGTTAAAATTTGCGTAAGCATGGAATCATATTTAGTGCTGTCGATAAAGTGATCGGCAAGTGATACAAAACGCGCGTCGTCGCAGTTAATTGATGCCGACGTTAACCCTAAAAATAGCCCCACGTTTTGTGGCATTTTATGTAAAAAGTAACTGCCGCCTACATCAGGGTATAAACCTATGGTTTGCTCTGGCATGGCAATGCGTGATGTTTCAGTTACAACGCGGTGGCTAGCACCGGCCATTAGCCCTAAACCGCCGCCCATCACTATGCCGTTACCCCAAACGAGGATAGGTTTATCAAAGGTATGAATAAGGTAATCAAGCTTGTACTCGAGCGTAAAAAACTCTTCAACTAAGCTTATTGGTTTACCTTGCGCCATTGCATAATGAAGGCTTACAACATCGCCGCCTGCACAAAATGCTTTATCGCCTGCGCCTTTTAACAGCACCATTGCAATAGCATCATCGTCTTGCCAAGCTCGCAGCTGCGGTTCAAGTAATTTGATCATCTCAAAATTAAGTGCATTTAAGGCTTTTGGCGCGCTGAGTGTAATAAGCCCAATTAAACTGCCATTTTCTGCGGCTGCAGTTTCAAATACCACGGGCTCATCGGCGTTATTTAATACTGTTAAAGCACTCATTAGCCGTTTACCCAATTAGCGCGGCGTTTTTCTAAAAAGGCATTTACGCCTTCTTGTTGATCTTCGGTATCAAACAAACCAACAAATAATTCACGTTCAAGAGGCAATACACTTGCCATGGGTTGATGACGCCCTTTTTGAATCAAAGTTTTACACGCAGCTACCGAGCTAGGGCTTTGATCGGCCACTTGGTTTGCAAGTTTTAATGCCGCTGCAAAGCTTTCACCGTGTGGTACTACTTCTTCTACTAAGCCAATTTGTAGGGCTTTATCGGCTTTTAAGCGCTCGCCGCATAAAATCATGCGTTTTGCCCAGCCTTCGCCTACAAGCCATGCTAAATTTTGTGTACCACCCGCACAGGGTAATAAGCCAACTTTAGCTTCAGGGAGCGCCATTTGTGCTTGCTCTTCCGCAATACGTATATCGCACGCTAGGGCAACTTCTAGCCCGCCGCCCATTGCATAGCCGTTTATGGCCGCAACCGACACGCCTCTAAAATTAGCAAGCGCTTCAAATGCTTCACCAAATACACGCGACATATCGGCGGCTACGCCTTTATCGCCACCAGCAAATACGTTTAGGTCGGCACCTGCGCTAAAAAACTTCTCGCCTTCACCAGTCAGTACTAATGCATAAATATTTTTATTGTTATTAAGCGCGTTAACGGTATTTTTTAAATCAATTAATGTGTCTTTTGTCCAGGTGTTTGCTGGCGGGTTAGACATAGTTAAAATAGCAACATGACCTTCGGTTGTAAGTTCAATACTCGGATTAGATTTAGATTCTGACATACATTGCTCCTTATAAAACGTCGCTTGCAGACTCAGCCAAAATACGGCGCGCTATAATCACACGCATAATTTCGTTAGTGCCCTCTAAAATTTGATGAACGCGTACATCACGTACATGGCGCTCAAGCGGGTATTCTTTTATGTAACCGTAACCACCATGAATTTGCAGTGCGTCGTTACACACAGTAAAGCCAACATCGGTAGCAAAGCGTTTAGCCATGGCGCAGTAAGTGGTTTTTTCAACGTCGTTATTATCAAGTTTAAATGCAGCAAGCCTTACCATTTGGCGCGCAGCTACAAGCTCGGTGTTCATATCGGCAATTTTAAATTGCAATGCTTGAAACGCAGCCAATGGTTTACCAAATTGTGTACGTTCTTTTAAATATTCACGGGCTGTATTAAGCGCCGCTTGCGCTGTACCAATTGAACATGTGGCAATGTTAATTCGGCCGCCATCAAGGCCTTGCATCGCAAATTTAAAGCCTTCGCCCTCTGCGCCTAACAAGTTATGCGCAGGGATGCGCACATCTTCAAAGCTAATTAGCCGTGTTGGTTGTGCGTTCCAACCCATTTTTTCTTCAGCTTTGCCGTATTCAACGCCTTTTGCGTCGGCAGGCACTACAAATGCCGAAATACCCGCAGCGCCTTCGCCGCCTGTACGTGCCATTACCACTAATACTTCGGTTTCGCCCGCGCCTGATATAAACATTTTTGAGCCATTAATAACGTACTCATCACCCTCAAGCACGGCTTTTGTTTTAAGTGATGCGGCATCTGAGCCCGAGCCTGGCTCTGTTAAACAGTAAGAGGCAAGTAGCTCGCCCATTACTAATTGCTCTACGTATTTGTCTTTTACGGCATCGGTACCAAAACTTGCTACCATCCAGGTGGCCATATTATGAATGGTCAACATGGCCGTTGTTGCGGTACAGCCCATAGCAAGTTGTTCAAAAATAATGCTCGAATCTAAACGAGATAAACCAAGGCCGCCTGCTTCCTCTGGCGTGTATAAACCACAAAAACCAAGCTCGCCCGCAGCTTTAATCGTGTCTTTAGGAAAGATATGTTCGCGATCCCATTTTGCGGCATGGGGCGCAAGTTCTGACTCGGCAAATTGGCGTGCAGTTTGAGCAAAGGCTTGTTGATCTTCAGATAAGTTAAAGTCCATGGTAGACCTCTTTAATTGTGTTAGTTGTGTTGTTAGTGTTTCCCGTCACAGGGATAGTTAGTGACGAGCGGCGAAGGCTTATGTGTGTGTTGTGTGTGAAGTAGCCTTCGCGCCCATCTTTCTTATTATTAGTTATTCGTTTTAATCATGATTACTTTAAGTTAATGCTCATGTTTGGACCCGACGCAATGTCGTCTTCAAACCAACGTGAGGTAATCGTTTTAGTTTCTGTGTAAAAACGAATACCTTGTTTACCGTACGTGTGTGTATCGCCGTAAAACGAGCCCTTCCAACCGGTGAACGAAAAGAACGGAAGAGGCACCGGAATTGGCACATTAATACCTACTTGGCCTACTTCAATTTCGTGTTGGAATTTACGAGCCACTGCGCCGCTTGACGTAAATAACGAGGTACCGTTACCGTAAGGGCTGTCGTTAATAAGGGCGATTGCCTCTTCAAGCGTGTCTACAAACATACACGCTAGTACTGGACCAAATATTTCTTCTTTGTATAAATCCATCTCTTTGGTTACATCGCTAAATAACGTCGGACCAACCCAGTTACCTTGCTCATACCCTTCAACCGTAAAGTCAGAGCCATCAATTAAACAGGTAGCGCCTTGCTCTTTACCACCAGCAATGAGTGATAAAATACGTGCCTTTGCTGCTTTTGATGTTTGTGGACCGTATGCCGCGTTTGCATCATCCCACACGCCTGGGCGTACATTTTCAAAGCCTGCTTTTATTTCATCTACCCACTGACTTGCTTGACCTACAAACACAGCAACCGAAATACCCATACAACGCTGGCCAGCAGCACCGACAGATGCGCCTACTAGGTTGTTTACAACGTGCGATTTACTTGCATCAGGCATAATAACCATGTGGTTTTTAGCGCCAACACAGGCTTGCACACGTTTAAGGTTTTGCGTGCCTTTAGAATAAATATAAGCACCTACACCACACGAGCCAACAAACGAAATAGCGCGTACTGCTTTATCTTCAAGTAAGCGGTCTACTTGTGGTTTTGTACCGTGAACAACTTGTAATACGCCTTTTGGTGCGCCGGCTTCAATAAATAGCTCTGCTAAGCGCATTGGTGTAAGTGGGTCTTGCTCTGACGGTTTTAAAATAAAGGTGTTACCACACACAATTGCCAGCGGGAACATCCAAAGGGGGATCATCGCAGGGAAGTTAAACGGGGTTACGCCCGCACATACGCCAAGTGGCTGCATGTAAGAATACGTATCGATTTTACGCGCTACGTTTTCCATTGTTTCACCCATCATTAATGATGGTGCGTTTGCTGCTTGTTCTACTACTTCAATACCGCGCCAAACATCGCCTTTTGCATCTTCAAATGTTTTACCCAATTCATGGCAAATAATGGTAGCAAGCTCATCATGATGTTCCTTTAATAGCGCCGCGTACTTCATCATAATGCGAGCACGTTCAGTAATAGGTACGTCTTTCCATGTTTTAAACGTCTCAGAAGCTGAGGCAATTGCCGCGTCCATTTCTGATTCTGTGGTACATGGCACTTGTGCAAGTACTTCTTGAGTTGCTGGGTTTATAACATCGATAAGCTCTTTTGATGCTGATTGAATAAATTCGCCATTAATAAGTAGTGGTACTTGGTGCATGATTAAATCCTAGTGTGTGAGTTGTGTGTTCTCTTTTAAAATTGGTAGCGCCGCTTTGTTAGTATTATTAGTGCAGCGCTTTTATAGTTATTCGTACAGCTTTCTTATAACTATTAAATACCTAGTTAATACGCTTCTACGGCCATAGCAACCGCTTCACCGCCACCAATACATAAAGACGCAATGCCTTTTTTAAGGCCTCGGTTTTTAAGGGCATGAATAAGCGTTACTAAAATACGCGCGCCGCTTGCACCAATTGGATGACCCAATGCACATGCACCGCCATTAACGTTTACTTTGCTTTCATCAAGTTTTAACTCGTTAATAGCCAGCATGGTTACCATGGCAAATGCTTCGTTAATTTCCCAAAGATCAACATCGTTTACAGCCCAACCTGCTTTTTCAAGCACGCTGTTCATAGCCCCTACTGGCGCTACTGTAAATTCACTTGGTTTTTGAGAATGCGTGCTGTGCGCCACAATTTTACAAAGCGGTGTTAAGCCCTGCTCTTTTGCTTTTGATTCGCTCATTAATATAAGCGCTGCGCCACCGTCTGAAATTGACGATGAATTAGCCGCTGTAATAGTGCCGTCTTTTTTAAAAGCTGCACGTAAGGTAGGGATTTTTTCTGGGCGGGCGTTACCTGGTTGCTCATCAATCGATACTGTTACATCGCCTTTGCGTGTTTGCATTGTATGGGGTGCAACTTCGTTATCAAAGCTACCATTTTGTATTGCTGCTTTTGCTTTACTTAATGAGCCTAATGCAAACGCATCCATTTGCTCGCGGCCAATGCCGTATTCGTCGGCGGTGTCTTGTGCAAAACAACCCATTGCTTTGTTGTCGTAAGCATCTTCAAGGCCATCGCTCATCATGTGATCTTTTATTTCGCCATGTCCCATGCGCATACCGCCACGCGCTTTTGGTATAAAGTACGGTGCATTTGTCATGCTCTCCATGCCACCAGCAATAGCAGATTGAATTGAGCCAGCTTTAATTAAATCGTTTGCAAGCATGGCCGCTTTTAAACCAGAGCCACATACTTTGTTAATTGTTGTAGCGCCAGTACTAAGTGCAAGGCCTGCTTTTAACATTGCTTGGCGTGCGGGTGCTTGTCCAAGGCCTGCTGGTAATACGCAGCCCATAATTACTTCGTCTATTGCATCATTAGCTAAACCAGTTTGTGCAAGTGCACTTGCAATGGCGGTTGCGCCAAGCTCGGTAGACTGCGCATCACTTAACGCTCCCATAAAACCACCCATTGGGGTGCGTTTTGCTGCTACAATTACCACTGATTCTAAAGTCATAACTAACTCCATTGTATTTATATGCAAATAGTTGTTAGTATATTTGCTCTATTAATTTAGTATTCATTTATTATTTAATACCCTTACACAATACTAACGTTTACGCCAACGTCAACTAAAAACAGCTTAATTTTTAGTTTTATAAGTGTAATGATTATTTTCCATCGGTTAGGCTACACTGATAAAATAAAAATAACCCATTGAATATTAATAATATAAATAAACACCTCACTTAAATATCCCTTTATAAATAGTTTCAAATCACACCATACTTTACCTTTACGTAAACTTCACTTATATTGGAGTTATTCGAATGAGGTAAATACAATTATGAAACCAGATAATCAAACAAACTTTGCAAGCTCAGCCAAAATGCCGGCCAGTAATGAACAAACATTTAGCATTAGCGAACTCGCTAAAGAATTTGACATTACAACCCGCTCTATTCGCTTTTACGAAGACCAAGGGTTAATAACGCCTGATCGTAATGGTCAAACCCGTATTTATTCAAAACGCGATAAAGTGCGTTTAAAACTAATATTACGTGGTAAGCGCCTTGGCTTTACATTGGCCGAAACCGGACGTTTGTTTGAACTGTACGACGCAGATAAATCAAGCGCTAAGCAGTTGGTTACTATGCTTGACCTTATATCAGAAAAAAAAGCAGACCTATCTCAACAAATGGACGACATTAAAGTTGTTCTTATGGAGTTGGTGACGGCCGAGCGCCGCTGTAGAGACACGCTTAATAAAATAGACGAGTAAGTTTATTTTTAAAATAAAAACACACTGACAACACACAGGAATGAATCATGAGCACTATTTCACTATATAAAGAAATGAACTTTGGCCTTGGCGAAACCGCCGATATGATCCGCGACCACGTAAACAGTTTTGCAAGTCAGGAGATTGCCCCGCTTGCTGAAAAAACGGACTTAGATAACGCTTTTCCAAATCAACTTTGGACTCAAATGGGCGAAATGGGCGTACTAGGTATGACCGTATCTGAAGAACTTGGTGGCGCCGGTTTAGGTTACTTAGAACATGTTATTGCTATGGAAGAAATAAGCCGTGCTAGTGCATCTATTGGCTTAAGCTATGGAGCACATTCAAACCTGTGTGTTAATCAAATTAACCGTAACGGGTCACAAGCTCAAAAAGAAAAATACTTACCTAAGCTTATTAGCGGCGAGCACATTGGTGCCCTTGCAATGAGCGAGCCTAATGCGGGCTCTGACGTTGTATCGATGAAACTCAAAGCCGAAAAAAAAGGCGATAAGTACATTTTAAACGGCAACAAAATGTGGATCACCAACGGCCCAGACGCGCACACATTAGTTATTTACGCTAAAACAGATTTAGATGCCGGCGCTAAAGGCATTACCGCGTTTATTGTTGAGAGCAACTTTCCTGGTTTTTCAACGGCGCAAAAGCTCGACAAACTAGGCATGCGCGGCTCAAACACCTGTGAGCTGGTATTTGAAAACTGCGAAGTGCCAGAGGAAAACATTTTAGGTAACTTAAACGAAGGCGTTAAAGTACTCATGAGTGGCCTTGATTACGAACGCGTAGTACTTGCAGCGGGCCCGCTTGGCATAATGCAAGCATGTATGGACATAGTGGTACCGTATATTCATGAGCGTAAACAGTTTGATACCCCTATTGGTCAATTTCAGTTAATTCAAGGCAAAATAGCCGACATGTATACACAAATGAATGCTGCGCGCTCATACGTATACACGGTAGCTAAAGCGTGTGACCGAGGCGAAACCACCCGTAAAGATGCCGCCGGTGCCATTTTATACGCCGCAGAGCTTGCAACTAAAATGGCGCTAGATGCAATTCAAATTTTAGGTGGCAATGGCTACATAAACGAATACGCAACGGGTCGTCTTCTTCGTGACGCTAAATTATACGAAATTGGTGCAGGTACATCCGAAATTCGTCGCATGCTTATTGGCCGCGAACTTTTCACAGAAAGCCGTTAAGGATTAAACCATGACTATTTTAAAATCGCGCGTTAATCCTCACGACCCAACGTTTGTGCAAAACCATAAAAATATGTCAGCGCTGGTGGATGATTTACGCAGTAAAGTAGCCACAATTAGCCAAGGCGGAGGCGCTGCATTAAAAGAGCGCCACGAAGGCCGTGGTAAATTATTTGTACGCGACCGCATAAATACATTAATTGACGAAGGCTCACCGTTTTTAGAAATTTCGCAATTTGCTGCCTTTGGTGTGTACGAACAAGCAATACCTTGTGCAGGCGTTGTAGCCGGTATTGGCCGTGTTAAAGGCGTTGAATGCATGATTATTTCAAACGATGCCACGGTTAAAGGCGGTACATATTTTCCGCTTACCGTTAAAAAGCATTTACGCGCACAAGATATCGCCGAGCGCTGCCACTTACCGTGTATTTATTTGGTGGATTCGGGCGGTGCAAATCTGCCAGAGCAAGATGATGTATTTCCAGATAAGTTGCATTTTGGTCGTATTTTTTACAATCAAGCCCGTATGTCGGGTAAAGGCATTCCACAAATTGCTGTAGTAATGGGCTTATGTACCGCAGGTGGTGCGTACGTACCTGCAATGGCCGATGAAAGTATTATTGTAAAAGATCAAGGCACTATATTTTTAGCAGGTCCGCCCCTTGTAAAAGCAGCAACCGGCGAAGAAGTAACAGCCGAAGAGTTAGGCGGCGCCGATGTGCACTGTAAAATTTCGGGTGTTGCCGATCACTACGCTGAAAACGATGCTCATGCGCTGTCTATTGCGCGCCAATGTATTGAGCGTATTAATTATACACGCCCTACGGCCCCTCTTCTAGAGGATATAAAGCCACCACGTTACGATATTAACGAGCTTTACGGCATTGTAGGTACCGACCTTAAAAAGCCATTTGATGTACGCGAAGTAATAGCGCGCACAGTGGACGATTCCTCATTTGATGAATTTAAACGTTACTTTGGTGAAACGCTGGTAACAGGTTTTGCCAGTATTTACGGTAACCCTGTAGGCATAGTAGCTAATAACGGTATTTTATTTAGTGAGTCGGCGCAAAAAGGCGCGCACTTTATTCAGCTGTGTGCTCAGCGCAATATTCCTTTGGTGTTTTTACAAAATATTACCGGCTTTATGGTAGGTAAAAAATATGAAGCCGAAGGCATTGCTAAGCACGGCGCTAAAATGGTGATGGCTGTTTCGTGTGCTGATGTGCCTAAATTCACTGTACTTATTGGCGGCTCTTACGGCGCAGGTAACTACGGTATGTGTGGCCGCGCATTTGAACCAACCATGATGTGGATGTGGCCTAATGCTCGTATTTCGGTAATGGGCGGCGAGCAAGCTGCGGGTGTAATGGCGCAAGTTAAACAAGATGGTTTAGCACGTAAAGGCCAATGCATGAGCGAGCCAGAAATCAGTGATTTTAAAAAGCCAATTATTGATCAATACGAAGAGCAAGGTCATCCGTATTACGCCAGCGCACGCTTGTGGGATGACGGCATTATAGACCCTGCTGACACGCGTAATGTATTAGGTCTTGCGTTAACAGCTGCGAATAACGCACCAAAACGTGATTCGAAATTTGGCGTATTTAGAATGTAACCGGAGCGCAAAATGTCAGTAACACTACAAATTACAAAATCTAATGTGGCTGTACTTGTGTTAAGTCGCCCAGAAAAAAGAAACGCATTTAACAGCGAAGTAATACATGAGCTGATCCAGTGTATTGAACATGCAAATACGCTTGAAATTCGTGCTTTGGTTTTAAAAACAGAGGGTAAACACTTTTCAGCTGGCGCCGATTTAGCCTGGATGAAGTCGATGGCTGATAACAATTACACCGATAACCTAGCTGATTCAATGCAATTAGCTAAATTAATGCAGGTATTGGCAAGCTCCCCGCATCCTACAATTTGTGCTGTGCAAGGTGCCGCTTTTGGTGGTGCTCTGGGCTTAATAGCCTGTTGCGACATAGCCCTTAGTAAAGACGATGCACAATTTTGTTTAAGTGAAGTAAAACTGGGTCTTATTCCGGCGGTTATTAGTCCATACGTTATTAAAGCTATTGGTGAGCGCGCTGCTCGCAGGTACTTTTTAACGGCTGAAGTGTTTGATGCACATACTGCTAAGCAACTTGGCTTAATTCATCAAGTAACCGGTAATTTAGACTGTGCGCTCGATAATATGCTGCAAACACTGATTGATAACGGACCTGTTGCAGTAAAAGCCGCAAAAGCATTAATTAACGATGTAGCAAATAAACCAATAACCGATGAACTCATTGAGCTTACCGCAGAGCATATTGCAAAAGTTCGCGTATCTGAAGAAGGTCAAGAAGGGCTAAGTGCTTTTTTTGATAAACGCCCACCCGCTTGGCAACTGTAGGATTGATTATGAACACACAACGATTACAAAAAATACTGATTGCCAATCGTGGAGAAATTGCGTGCCGTGTAATGCGCAGCGCAAAACAAATGGGCTTAACCACGGTCGCGGTTTATTCTGATGCAGACAAACATGCCCAGCACGTAAAAATGGCCGATGAGGCTTACCATATTGGTGCCGCACCAAGTAAAGATTCGTATTTAGTAGCAGACAAAATTTTACAAGTTGCCAAAGACTGCGGCGCTGACTGTATTCACCCAGGCTATGGTTTTTTATCTGAGAACAGCGAATTTGCTAAAGCCTGCGAAGCTAATAACATTGCTTTTATAGGGCCACCAGCAAGTAGCATTGAAGCAATGGGGTCTAAAACCCGCGCTAAAGAAATAATGGCAGCTGCTAATGTACCGTTAGTGCCTGGTTATTACGGTGATAAGCAAGACCCTGCTTTTTTACAAAGTGAAGCTGAAAAAATTGGCTACCCTGTACTCATTAAAGCGGCCTTTGGTGGCGGTGGTAAAGGCATGCGTGTGGTTGAAAAAGCACAAGACTTTATGAGCGCACTACAAGGTGCGCAACGTGAAGCGATTGCCGGTTTTGGTAACGATTTAGTATTACTTGAGCGCTACGTTAACCAGCCTCGCCATGTAGAAGTGCAAGTATTTGCAGATAACCATGGCAACTGTGTTTATTTAGGCGATCGTGATTGTTCTTTGCAACGTCGTCATCAAAAAGTAATTGAAGAAGCCCCTGCTCCGGGTTTATCTGACGAACTACGCAAAGAAATGGGCGAAGCGGCTGTACGTTGTGCACTGGCTATAAATTATAGAGGCGCAGGTACGGTTGAGTTTTTACTGTGTGGCGATGAATTTTTCTTTATGGAAATGAATACGCGCCTTCAAGTAGAACACCCTGTGACCGAAATGGTAACGGGTGTAGATTTAGTCAATTGGCAAATTAATATTGCGGGTGGGCAAACATTGCCGCTGACACAAAGTGATATTCAATTGCAGGGTCATAGCTTTGAAGCGCGAATATACGCAGAAGATCCAGCTAACGACTTTATCCCGTGTTCGGGCACTATTGAAGCACTACACACACCGCTTAACAGTGAATTTGTACGCATTGATACAGGCATTGCACAAGGCGACGAAATCAGCCCGTTTTACGACCCGATGATTGCAAAACTTATTGTGCACGACGACAATCGCGAACAAGCACTGAGCCGTTTACAACACGCTCTTGAGCAATTTCATTTAGCAGGTTTTAGCACTAACATTGGCTTTTTACATAATTTAGCAAGCCACCCTACGTTTAAACAAGGTGCGCCAAGCACACACTTTATTGCTGAGCAAGGTGATTCGTTAGTTGCGGTTGATAAATCGTTATTGCAAGCAAGTCAGCTTATTGGTGCTTTTGCGTATTTAGAATCGCTAACTAGCACCCAAAATGCGCAAAACAGTGCAAGCCCGTGGCAACAACTAACTGGTTTTAGACTCAATGCTCCGCAAGCAATTAAGATCCCTTTTGCCGATTTGCAGCTAAGCGCTATAAAAACAGCAGCGGGTTATAGTATTACGCATAACGAGCACGTTTTTAATCTACAAGGCACATTAAATAGTGGTCTTTGCAGTGTATTTATTAACGGTGAAAAACATAGCGCGCACGTAACTACGGTAGGTAATAATACTGTTGGCAATAGTGTGACAGTGATGAATAAAGCACTGCAAACTAAGCTTGAACTAGTTGATAAACATTATATTAGTTCGCACGAAAGTGAAGCACTGCCACTTGCCGCGCCGCTTAATGGCACAGTAGTTAAGCACTTAATCGATATTGGTAGCACAATTACCAAAGGCGATGCGGTTGTTATTATCGAAGCCATGAAAATGGAATACACGCTTAACGCACCACATGACGGCATTTTAAAAAGCTACTGTTTTGGTGAAGGCGAATTAGTAACGCATGGAGCCTTACTTGCTATTGTCGAAGATACAACTGAGGAAGGTGCATAATGAGTGCCTTTCCAAATAAAGTACGTATTGTTGAAGTTGGCGCGCGAGACGGCCTACAAAACGAAAAGACAGTAAGCACAGCCGATAAAGTAGCGCTTATTAACGCCCTAAGTGCTGCAGGTTTAAAAGATATTGAAGCGGGCGCGTTTGTCTCCCCTAAGTGGGTGCCGCAAATGGCAGACTCAGCGGATGTAATATCAGCCCTTGATTTACCCAATGTAAATTTAAGCGCCCTTACACCTAACTTAAAAGGTGCACAAGCAGCGCACGCTGTTGGCATTAAAGAATTTGCTATATTTACAGCTGCGAGTGAGTCGTTTTGTCAAAAAAATATCAACTGCTCAATAGACGAAAGTATTGAACGCTTTAGTGAAGTAATAGCGTTTGCTAAAGCGAATAATATTCGTGTACGTGGTTATGTAAGCTGTGTACTCGGTTGCCCATACGAGGGGGAGATTGACCCGCAAGTAGTACTTAAGGTATCGCAAAAGCTATTAGATTTAGGCTGTTACGAAGTAAGCCTTGGCGATACCATAGGTGTTGGCACCGCTAAAAAAGTAACGCAATTAATCGAGTTACTTTTAACGCACATTGATAAAGCCAAGTTGGCCGTGCATTTTCATGATACATACGGCCAAGCGCTCACAAATATTTACGCAGCTTTAAGCCTAGGTATTGCAACGGTTGACGCGGCAGTCGCGGGCCTTGGTGGCTGTCCTTATGCTAAGGGGGCGTCAGGAAATGTTGCCACCGAAGATGTAGTTTACTTACTGCAAGGGCTTGGCATTGAACACTCAATTGATTTACAAAGGTTAAGTGACGCTGGCTGGGAAATAACCAAAGCACTTGGTAAGCAACCTGTGAGCAAAGTATCTGTGGCACTGCACACAAAATAACCTGAGCTCTGGATAATAAATCTATCTCGAGCAGCTATTTTCAGCACTAACTGCGTTGAATTTACTTGCAATAGGCCAGCTATTGACGCGTAAATTCGCCTTGTTTTCACTGAAAATCTCTGGCTAGAGAAAATAAATTTAAATATCACCCTGATTCATATGTTAGTAAATCTATTAACCAGAGTTCAGGTTAAATAGCTATCTTATGAAATGATGATTAAAGATAGTTAACAACAAATAGCACACAATGAGGAGAGACTCATGGCCGGTTTTGATAAGGTAGTTTCTAGTTACGAAGCTGCAATGGAAGGATTAAAAGACGGCGATACCATTATCGCCGGTGGTTTTGGTTTATGTGGTATTCCTGAGGGCTTAATTAAACAAATTAAGCACATGCAAACAAAAAACTTAACCGTAGTATCTAATAACTGTGGTGTTGATGACTTTGGTTTAGGTATTTTATTACAAGACAAACAAATTAAAAAAGTAGTTGCCTCATACGTTGGCGAAAACGCCCTATTCGAGCAGCAGTTATTAAGTGGCGAAATTGATGTAGAGCTTACGCCTCAAGGTACATTAGCTGAAAAAATGCGTGCTGGTGGCGCGGGTATACCTGCGTTTTACACCGCTACCGGTTACGGCACTCCAGTTGCTGAAGGCAAAGACGTAAAAGAATTTAATGGTCGCCCATACATTTTAGAAGAGTCTATAACAGGTGAATTTGCTATTGTTAAAGCGTGGAAAGCCGACCGCTTTGGTAATTTAGTGTTTAGACACACCGCCATGAACTTTAATCCAATGGCGGCAACAGCTGGTAAAATTACCGTTGCCGAAGTAGAAGAAATTGTAGAGCCGGGCGAGCTTGAACCAAGCCAAATTCATACCCCGGGTATTTTTGTAAATCGCGTTATTAAAGGCAGCTTTGAAAAACGCATTGAACGTGTAACAACACGAGATTAAGCAGGAGCAAAATTATGGCATTATCACGTGAACAAGTTGCAATGCGCGTTGCACAAGAACTTCAAGATGGTTACTACGTAAATTTGGGCATAGGAATTCCGACACTCGTCGCAAACTATGTACCAGATGATATTGAAGTTATGTTACAGTCCGAAAATGGCCTTTTAGGCATGGGCCCGTACCCGACTAAAGCAGAGCTAGACGCCGATATGATTAACGCGGGTAAAGAAACCGTGACAGCAGCCACTGGTGCAGCCATATTTAATAGTGCAGATAGTTTTGCCATGATACGGGGTGGTCATGTAGACTTAACCGTTCTGGGTGCATTTGAAGTTGACCAAAATGGCAACATCGCATCGTGGATGATCCCTAAAAAGCTGATTAAAGGCATGGGTGGCGCGATGGATTTAGTCGCTGGCGCGAAAAACATTATTGTTACTATGACCCATGCAAGTAAGCATGGTGACTCTAAACTATTAGAAGCCTGCTCTTTACCGCTTACTGGCGTTAATTGCGTTAAAAAAATAGTGACAGATTTAGCCGTATTAGAAGTTAAAGACGGCGCATTTCATCTATTAGAACGTGCTCCGGGCGTATCTGTTGATGAAATCATTAGTAAAACAGCAGGTAAATTACTTGTTGACGGTGAAGTTCCAGAAATGGTTTTTTAGGCTTTAGCTTAAAATAACGCTTTACCCTGTACCGACCTCATTCCCAGTGCCAATGGCGCTGAGTTACCCAAAATCCCTCTTACGAGGGATTTTTTTTATCTTTTGTCATTATTTTTACCGTCATTCATACATCTGTAGTAAATTTTATCTATAATACAAATATAAACTAAATGTAAGCGCTTAGATTCTTTGCACTATTTTGTGGATAGCCTGCACCCTTTTTGTGAACTAGCGTTAATTTTATTTTTAACCTATTGATATTTAAACATTAAATAGTTGGTTCAAATTTTGCCTAAGTAAGGCGTCTCAATAAATTAAATAATTCTGGAAAACATGCAAACTCCTATTCGTGGCCTTCGCTCTTTTTGCTTTGCCGCAAGAAGCCTAAGTTTTAAGCATGCAGCTAATGAGCTGTACTTAACGCCGTCTGCGGTAAGCCATCAAATAAAACAACTTGAAGAACAACTTGGTATTGAACTTTTTCAACGTAAAACGCGTTCAATTAGCTTAACCACAGCGGGTAAAAACTTTTTTGATGCTGTGTCTCCTATCATCACAATGTTAGAGGGCACCATTAACGAGTTTAGTCAGATGCAGCAAAATACAAATTTGACAATTACGTTGCCTGAGTTTTTTGCCAGCGAGCTACTCATGCCTAAATTAAGTGAGTGGACGTCAGAACATCCTAATATAAACCTGCAAATGGACACGCTTAAAACACGCAAAGAGTTAACGCGTCATAGCGATTTATCTATTGTATTGTCCTCTGGTAAACCTACAGAAGGATTAGCAACAGAGTTGTTTAACCTTGAATATATTCCTGCATGTAATAAAAAATTGCTCGATCAATGGAGGGACGATCATCGTCAAGCGCTTAACCAAGTTCCGCTGATCCTCCACAAAGCTCGCCCTTGGGCATGGCACCAGTGGGCCGAAAAAGCGGGGATTGATGACTTTTCTCCTTCGCAGATTATTCAAATAGATAGCATGTTTGGTGTAGCGCGTGCAGCGCAGCAAGGCATGGGCATTGCGCTTATTCCACTGCCTATTAGTCAAAGCTGGTTAGATGAGCAATGGCTTTATAAATTATTCGAGCAGCCTTTAACAACTAAAGATAAATACTATTTAGTACAGCACGAATCAAGCACGCCTAATCACCCGCTTGATTTATTTGCGAAGTGGGTTGTAAATACGTTTAGAAAAATCCAAGAATAATCCCCTATTAGACGAGTTGAGTAATACAACCTACTCTGTGTTGTATTACTGAACTCGTCTAAACCTCCCTGCAAATTTGAATAATATTTTTTATTTAAATACATAAGCTTAACGCCGAGCATTAGACTAAAGTCTATAGTTTAATTTTTTTCACTCATTGGTTTCATTTTTATCGTTTGTCGAAAATAAAGTTAAATATTAAAGTTACTTCATCAGCTCAAAACAACTTAGTTAATTTGTTTTTTAAGAGCAATAAATGCAACCTTTAGAGTTCTAGTAACTCAAACGTAGCAGTGAAAAGAATCTTATATTGTGTGTGTAAGATGTTGTCAGTGTGAAAAAGCGGTTCAAGTTAGGTGGTGACTTGGCTTGAACTGTTTTTATTTTTGGCGCAAACCACATGGTATGCAATACAAAGCTAGCAAAGCGTAGTAAACAGAATCTTTATATTGTGTGTGAAGATGTTGTCAGTGTGAAAAAGCAGTTCAAGTTAGGTGGTGACTTGGCTTGAACTGTTTTTATTTTTGGCGCAAACCACATGATATGCAATACAAAGCTACCAAAGCGTAGTAAACAGAATCTTTATATTGTGTGTGAAGATGTTGTCAGTGTGAAAAGCGGTTCAAGTTAGGTGGTGACTTGGCTTGAACTGTTTTTATTCTTGGCTCAAACCACATGATATGCATTACAAGGCTACTAAAGCGTAGCAAACAGAATCTTTATATTGTGTGTGAAGATGTTGTCAGTGTGAAAAGCGGTTCAAGTTAGGTGGTGACTTGGCTTGGACTGTTTTTATTATTAAGCACATACATAATATAGCTATATACAGATTAATACATTTTAAAAAGCCCCGTAAGTTATAACTTACGGGGCTTTTTTAGTTAATTTTTTATTTGATACTCTTTTTTTAATTTACTTATTTGCACTTTATGTGAAATCAAGAAGGTATTAAATTTCTTGATTATGTCAGGGTAGTCAATCGACGATAATAAAAAGGCTTGTAAATCTGTCGGCAATTCGTTTTGAAAATAAACGGGTCGGGTTAATTTGAAATATTTAACAATATTATAGTTTAATACATCGTTAGATATGTAAATACACTCCACTCGCTCTTTTAAAAGCATCTCTATTAATTCCATTACGTTAGCTGTTTCAATTAGCTCAACGTTTTCGTTATTCATTAAAGGTTTAAAGCTTTGAGACGTAAACCCTCTCACCGTTGCAAAACTAACGCATTCATCAATAGTGATATTTTTATTTAAACTCGCAATACCCGTTTTAGTCACAACGGTTGGCTGCGAATAAATAATTTCATTTAAATCACCAAAGGAAGCTTTATAACTTGGTTTCCATTGAGAGTTATCAGGATATTTAAAATCAACATGATGGTGATCAATGAATTCTTTATAGAGACGATTAATTGGTAGCGTGTAAAACACAAATTCAAAATCGTGCTGCTGTGCAAATAATGTGAGCAACTCTTCACTGAAGCCATAATAATCTGCACCATTTGTTCCACTACCATCAAAGTAGGTAGATACTCTATATTCTCTACGCCGACGACATAGTGGGTTGCCGACTTAGCATCGGTAATAAAAATTAATAAAGCTAAAGGCAAATACATTAACTGCGTCGTTATTTTTATAAATTGATTCATTTACAACCTAAGTAATATTATTGATGTGTAGCTCAACGCTTTAATTTTAACAAATTTGCAAAGAATATGATAAATCTATTTTATTTTATGTAAAAAAAAGCCTGATTAAAATCAGGCTTTACAAAGTAAAAGGTTTAGCTTTTATCTCTTGGTACAAAATCGAGTACTGTTGCGTTTATACAGTAGCGGTCTGTGCCTCTAGGGCCTTCTCCTGGGAATAAATGACCAAGATGAATACCTGTACTTTTAGAACGTAGCTCAATACGTGTTATTCCCCAGCTGCTATCGTCGTGCTGTGTTACGTTGTTTTTTACAGGATGAGTAAACGACAACCAACCAGTACCTGAGTTAAACCTATCGCTTGTATCAAATAGTGGCTCGCCACTTAATTTATCAACAAAAGTGCCGTCTGGTGTATTTTTAAACTCTTTGTACTCTTTACAGTAAGGTCTATCTGTTCGTGCATCAAATGCAACTTTATAAGCATCACTGTTGCCTAATTTAAAAGCGCCTAATGCTTTATAAAACTCTTCAGGCGTTGCGTAACCTTGACGGCCATATACCTCAATACCATTTTCTAAAAACAAAATGGTCGGTGTTGCCCACGTGGCTGACTTAATAGTTAAATCATCAAGTTTGTCAGCATGGCGAAACGACATTGGTATTGTCCCTTTGTAATCATTTGCGACTGTTTTTTTAAACTTTTCACAGTATGGGCAGTATTCACGTGAATCAAGTACCACTATTTGCTTTCCTGATAATAAAGCCGTGTTATCTACTTTTTCTACAGGTGTTTTATTAAAAACAACACCGGTAGAGTGATCGGGACAATAGCCATTAGGGTTCTTTTCTAAATAATTTTGATGATACTCTTCTGCCGATACAAAACCTTGAAGCGGTTTAATAACTGTTTCAATTTTGCCATAGCTCGCATCAGTTAAAAGCTGCTGATATTGCGATTTAACTTGCTCAGCTACTTTAGCTTGCGCATCAGTGGTCGTTAATACAATTGAGCGGTATTGCGTACCAATGTCGTTACCTTGGCGATTTTTTTGTGTAGGGTCGTGACTTTCAAAATAGTTTTTTAAGAGATCTTCTGCTGAAATTATATTGCTGTTATACATAACTTGTACAACTTCAGCATAATTGTTCTCGTCAAAACGACGAGACTGATCAGTAATGTTTCTGTAGGTAGCTTTAAAGCCATTGCCGTCAGCGTACCCCGATTCAGCATCAATAACGCCATTAAGCGCTTCGTAGCGTTTTTCGGCTCCCCAAAAACAACCCGATCCAAGTACAATGGTTTCTACATGCATGGTGGCTTCTACATTACTGTGCTCAACCTTTTCCATAGATAAAGCAAAGCTGCCTGCGCTAAATATAATAGCAGCGCCTGATAAATATAATAAATGCTGGTGTTTCATAAAGTACCTCTTAAACAAGTGCGTGCTAACTAAGACCTCCTTATCCTAATTTTCATTTCAACCTAATTACTTATTTAGTACGAAGCGTATTAAGTTTTGGTCTTCAATAAGTTAAATACGATTAATTGAATATAAAACTACTCTTAAAGTAAGTTGGGCAATAAACATAACCACTTAGTCGCAATGGTGTAAATAAATTAATAAAACTGTGTTACGTTTAAATTATGTTGTACAAATAGGTTTATTTAATGAAGCCAGCTCATCATATTTATGCATTAACAAACAGTAGTTTACTGTTTGATGCATCGCATTTAGACGCTACAGATATACTATCTATTCAAAAGAAAATTTGGGCTCTAGCTAGCCACTGTAAAAGCACTGATGAATTTAGCGATTTGGTGCCCGCCATGAACTCGCTCACTCTTTATTTAAAATCAGATAAACACTTAAATAAGTGGTTACGAGTGCTACCTTCGCTGTGGAATGATATTAAAACGAGTACTTTTAAGGGGCAGCATCACTTAATCAAAACCACATACAAGGGTGAGGACATTAATTACGTGGCTCGCTATCATAATTTAAGTGCCGATGAAGTTATTAATATTCATAGTAAAACCAAGTACCACGTTTTATTTTTAGGCTTTCAGCCCGGTTTTGCTTACCTACATGGCTTAAATGAGCAATTACATACACCAAGACGTGATGAGCCACGCATTAAAGTTCCTAAAGGCTCTGTTGCTATAGGTGCTGCACAAACCGGCATTTACCCCGCAGATACCCCAGGTGGTTGGCATATAATAGGTCATACAGATACTGCTTTGTTTGATTCGACCTCTGAGCAACCTTGTTTAATTCAACCAGGCGATACGCTTGAATTTGTTCCGCACGTTAATAAAGGAGCAAATCATGATTAAAGTACTTAAAAGTGGTGTATTACTTACAATTCAAGATTTTGGCCGTGAGGGCTACCGCCATTTAGGTGTAAGCAAAGCGGGTAGCTTAGACCCTATTGCACAAATCATTGCTAATAGATTACTTAACAATAACGACAATGATGCCGTTTTAGAAATAACTGTGGGTTTGTGCGAACTGGAATTTACCTGCGACACAGTAATTGCGCTTCATGGTGCAGATTTGCAAGCAACCCTTGATGGACATGCAATTTATCCTGGTTGGACATACGCAGTAAAAAACAAACAAGTCCTAAGTTTTGCTACTGGTAGAGCAGGCTTAAGAGCTTATTTAGCAGTGAAAGGCGGTATACAAAATGCTGAAGTTATGGGTTCTAAATCTACAGATTTAAACGCATGTTTTGGTGGTTTTGAAGGTAGATCTCTCACCTCTGGTGATAAAATACCTATTACTCCTTATTATGGAGAGTTTAAAAAGGTAGGCGCAATTGCTCCCGCCCAGCGCAAACTTATACGCCTGCATCCAAGTCCTCATGCCGACTTATTAGGCGAGACTTTACTTAGCAACTTTGTGTCTACCGCTTTTAAAGTCAGCAATAATAGTAACCGAATGGGTGTAAGGCTTGAGCATAAGAATAATTTGGGGCATTCGCACTCTTTGCCATCATTAGGGGTAAGCCCTGGGAGTATTCAACTCCCACCAAGTGGAGAGCCAATTGTGTTACTAAATGATGGCCAAACTACAGGGGGCTACCCTCTGCTAGGGACTGTTATTGAAGCCGACTTACGTCAATTTGCACAGTTTAGACCTTTAGATACTGTTGAGTTTAAATATGTAACGTTTGAAGAAGCAGCAAAGGCGAAGCAGAAACTTGACGGACACCTACATCAATTGAGCCTTGCACTTAAAAATACATTATAAAAATATTCTAAAAATAAATAGGAAAACTATGTTCGACTTAAATTTTTGGCCCTGATAATCGTTTTATGCTGGTTGTTTTGTATTGTGTAGGTATGGCATTTTTAATTGGAGGTTATGGGCGCAAGCCCTGCTCCATTAGTTGCGCTCGGCATGTATAGCGGCTATTGCAGTATGTTAATGACGCCTATGGCAGCAAATTAAATATTATTCCTGCAGCTCTTTTAGACTTAAAAAATAAGTACTATGTAATTAAGGTTCAAATTCAGACGGCAGTTACCTTACTCGCCGTTAATATTATTTTAATGTATAGCTTGGTGTGTAATGACTAAATCAACTTCTTCTATGGCGTGTGTATTAATTACCGGCTTTGCGCCTTTTGGTAGCGAAACTATCAATCCTTCTTGGCAAGCAGTGCAAAAACTTGATGAAACTATCATCATGAAACACAAAATATATACACTAGAACTTGCCTGTGAGTTTAATACGTCTATTAGTCAGCTTATAAACGCCATTGAGTCACATAATCCGGCGGTTGTTTTATGTATAGGCCAAGCCGGTGGGCGCAGCGAAATATCAATTGAGCGTATTGCAATAAACGTTGACGATGCACGTATTAAAGACAATGCAGGTAAGCAGCCTGTCGATACACCAATAGAAAAAAATGGCCCTGATGCCTATTTCACAAATTTACCAATAAAGCGTATGTTACAAGCACTGCACAACAGCAATATACCTGCTTCCATTTCCAATACGGCAGGTACGTATGTATGCAATCATGTTATGTATGGCCTTATGCATTACATAAATGATCATTGCGCTGTAATGAAAGGTGGCTTTGTGCATATTCCTTATTTACCAAGCCAAGCTGTGCACCACAATGGCGCACCAAGCATGTGTGAAGACACTGTTATTAACGCGCTAAAAGTGATGATTGCACAAGCTTTGAACAATAATAACGACGTAAAAATAGCAGCAGGCACTACGCATTAACCACTTTGGTGCGGTTACATATAACTTGGTGCATAAATTATTCTTAATTAATTATAAAAGCTATGTGACTTGAGTAATTTTTTCTGATAAAACAAGGTTTCGCAGCACAGCAAATTGGCTTTGCTGCACACATAATAGGAATGAGGAGTTACTATGTGTTCAATTTTTGGGGTATTAGATATTAAATCTGATCCCGCTCAATTGCGTACCCAAGCAATTGAAATGTCAAAGCTGCTTAGACACCGTGGCCCAGATTGGTCTGGTGTATATGCATCTGAAAAAGCTATTTTAGTACATGAGCGTTTAGCTATTGTTGGTGTATCAAGCGGTGCACAGCCTTTATACAATCCTGAAAAAACAAATATTTTAGCGGTTAATGGCGAGATTTATAATCATAAAGAACTTGCAGCAGAGCTAGATGTTGATTTTACTTTTCAAACTCAATCAGACTGTGAAGTTATTTTAGCGCTTTATAAACAAAAAGGATCTGACTTTTTAGATGATCTAAATGGCATTTTTGCATTTTGTTTATACGATGAAGAAAATGACGCTTACTTAATTGGCCGTGACCATATTGGTATTATCCCGCTTTACACTGGTCACGACGAGCACGGTAACTTTTACGTTGCTTCAGAGCTAAAAGCACTCTCTCCAATTTGTAAGCATATTGAAGAATTTCCACCAGGGCATTACCTGTACAGCAAAGATGGCAAAATCACGCCTTATTACAAGCGTGATTGGGAAACATTTGATGCAGTTAAAGATAACAGCGCACAAGCGCAAGACGTTAAAGATGCATTAGAAGCGGCCGTTAAACGCCAGCTAATGTGTGATGTACCATACGGTGTATTACTTTCTGGTGGTTTGGACTCATCGGTTATCTCTGCTATTACCCAGCGTTTTGCTGCCAAACGTATTGAAGATAACGATGAAAGCGATGCATGGTGGCCTAAGTTGCATTCTTTTTCAGTAGGCCTTGAGGGTTCACCTGATTTAGCCGCTGCTCAAAAAGTAGCTGACATGATTGGTACTATTCACCACCCTATCATTTTTACCATTCAAGAAGGTATTGATGCTCTGCGTGAAGTGATTTACCACATTGAAACGTATGATGTAACAACGATTCGTGCCTCTACACCTATGTACTTAATGGCTCGCCAAATTAAAGCGATGGGCATTAAAATGGTGTTATCTGGCGAAGGTGCTGATGAGCTATTTGGTGGTTACTTATACTTCCATAAAGCTCCTAACGCACAAGAGTTTCATGAAGAGCTAAACCGTAAAGTATCAAAACTGCATATGTTTGACTGTTTACGTGCTAATAAATCAATGGCAGCATGGGGCGTTGAAGCACGTGTACCGTTCCTTGATAAAGAATTTGTTGATGTTGCTATGCGTATCAACCCTGAAGCCAAAATGTGTAAAGATGGCAAAATTGAAAAACACATTTTACGTGAAGGTTTTGATGGCTACTTGCCTGATGAAGTTTTATGGCGCCAAAAAGAGCAATTTTCAGACGGTGTTGGTTACAGTTGGATTGATACGTTAAAAGAGTTTGTAAATGAGCAAGTGAGCGATCAAGAGCTTGCAAATGCTAAATTTAAATACCCTATTAATACGCCAGATTCAAAAGAAGCTTACTACTACCGTACTATTTTTGAATCTCACTTTCCTGGTGATGCATCAGCTAAATGTGTACCACATGGCAAATCGGTAGCGTGTTCGACTCCTGAAGCACTTGCATGGGACGCATCGTTCCAAAACAATGCAGATCCATCAGGTCGTGCTGCGGGCGTTCATAACGACGCGTATGCAAGCAAAGGATAACACTCTTTGTTTAACGAAGCGTAAGCCCAAATGGCTTACGCTTCGCTGTATAAAACTCACTTCCACCGAATCTGTTTTTTATAGCCCTGCAAATAACTTAAAAGGCTCAAGTGCTTTAATTGTTATTTATAAAATTGGGTTAACATCAAAAACAATGCAATATATTGCATCACAATCAAACCACCCTGCTACCGTATTTTTAAATCAAAATGAGATAACTAAACGCCATTGTAATATTCGCTGGTTCAACCAAACAAGTGAAATTAAACGCTGTGGGCATGGTACTTTAGCGGCCGCTAATTTTTTAATAAAGTATTTTGGTTATTGCCCTGAAGTATTTATATCAATGAGTAATGAGCGCTTTACTATAAGAGTAAAAAAACAACGCGCACAGTTGTTACTAAAAAGTATAGAGCCTAAAAAAAGCGAATTAGCTAAAGGTGAGTTAAAAAGTGTGTTTTCATCCGCAATAAAAGTAGCCTACAGTACCGGCGAAAATAACGGTTATACGGTTGTGTTATTTAATGAAGAATTTAATAAAGAATTTAGTAAAGAGTTTAGTAAAGACGTTGAAAAAGACGATTTAAAAAGCTTACACGTTGATTTTAAAGCTTTGAGTAAACTCCACAAAAATGCAGTAATTGCCTTCAGTATAAAAAATAAAGACAAGAAAAATGCCATAGCGCATTTTAGATATTTTGCACCCCAGTTTGGAGTAAATGAGGACAGTGCAACGGGCTCTGCGGTATCTGTTATTGCCCCCCTGCTATTTAGACTATACGGTTTAAATAAAGCTAAGCTTATACAGCAATCAAATAATGGTGCATTGCTAAGCTATGAGTTTAGCAATGCTAAAGTTGTCATTTACTAGGGCGTGTTGATCTTTGCGAATTGAAATTTGTTCAATCTAGGGCCGATTAAAGCGCGGCGCGAGGTTTGTAACCTAGTGGGCTAAGTAAAAATCGAGCAACAAATAGTTTATCGCCCCTAGGCAGTACCCGAAGGGCGGCACATGTTTGGCATTTATGCTGCGTTATCGCCTATTTATGTGGAATAACCACACTTCATAGGCTCTGCCTTGCCTAAAAACCAAACATATTGCTGCAAATTCAACTATCAAAGATCAACACGCCCTAAACATATTAAGTAAACGTTTATAGCGGTCGTAATAAGCACAATGCAAAATAGTTACTATCGTCTTGCCATGTTTGCTCTAACTTTAAATTAGCTTGCGCTGCAAGCTGCTTAAACGATTCGAGCGTGTACTTATGAGAGTTTTCTGTATGGATACTTTCGCCTTCAATAAAGTCTATTTGCTGATCATTTATAACCACGCTTTGATTACAGTTACTTACTAAATGCATTTCAATACGGCTATGTTGCTCGTTAAAGCGTGACTCGTGGCTAAAGTTATCTAAATTAAATGTGCCGTTTAGCTCGTTATTAATACGTTGTAGTAAATTTTTATTAAATGCGGCGGTGATTCCCGCTTTATCGTTATATGCATCAAGTAACACTTGGCGCTCTTTTACTAAATCAATCCCAATTAATACATAACCGTTTACACCACATAAGCGATGGAAATTATTCATAATTTCTATAGCTTTAACTGGGGCAAAATTACCAAGAGTAGAGCCTGGAAAATACACCAAATTGGTTTGACTATCTAAAGCGGTGTCTTTGGTTAGCTGTTTAACCATTTGGCTATGTGTAAAGTCTCCTAGTAATGGCGAAATGGCCAAATCTGGGAATAATGGTGATAAATGTGCAAGTGAATAACTGAGCATTTCCTCAGAAATTTCAAACGGTACGAAGGTTTTTACGTTTGCCATGTGCGCTAATAAATACGCGACCTTTTTACCCGAACCACACCCAGGCTCAATAATAGAGAGATTTTCAGGTAGCATTTGAGCAATCGACTGCGAGTATTGCTCTAAAATAGACAACTCCGTACGTGTAACATAATACTCTTGTAAGGATGTTATTTGCTCGAATAATGCAGCACCTTTATCATCGTAAAAATACTTACACGGAAGCGTTTTTTGTTGTTGAGTTAATCCGCTTATCACGTCGTTTAAAAATTCAGTGTCGGTTATGTTACTTTGTTTAATCGCTGTTACTTGGCTCATACTATATCCTTAGCTAGTCTTATCCCGCTGCACATCCACGCTTGATGTGGGTAATAAAAATTTCGGTATGTTTGTCGTAAATGGTCTTGAGGGGTAAACACACACCCGCCCCGTAACACCATTTGGTTATTCATAAATTTACCATTGTATTCCCCTGCTACTCCTTCAATAGGCTTAAAACCGGGGTATGGCAAATATGCACTGTTTGTCCATTGCCAACATGAATCCGTTAACTGGTTTATTTCAGTATCATCTTTTGTTTGTTGTGGTGTTAGATAGTTATTATTAGTGTCTGTTGAAGGTGTATTTTTAGCTGCATATTCCCACTCGAACTCTGTAGGCAAGCGAGCCTTTACAAAATTAGCGTAGGCGCTGGCCTCAAAATAACTAACATGGCTGATGGGAGCACTTAAATTTAAAGGCTGCAATCCATAGTGTGTAAACTCAAACCATTCGTTATTTATGTAATGCCAATATAATGGATGCGTTAAACGAGTGTTTTGAATATGCGCCCAACCGTCGCTTAACCAATATTGTGGATTGCTATATCCACCGGCATTTATAAAGTCTAAATATTCACCATTAGTGACCAATCTATTAGCAAAACTGAATGGATGAATTAGTACTTGGTGTTTGGGGCACTCGTTATCATATGCAAATTCATCGTCGGCATTTGTGCCAATATTAATAATGGCTTGTTCAAAATTGATAAAATTAAGGGGTTTAATATCAGCTGATTTTTTTTGGCTATTTAAAAGCGATGTTTTATATTGAGGAAATAATGGATTTACTGAAAAGTTATATTTGATGTCCATAAGCATTAGTTCTTGATGCTGTTGCTCGTGGTGTAACCCAAGTTCAATAATATCTTTAATGTGCGGGTTAACGTCAGTCTTAAGTAATTCAATCACGCGGCTATCTACATGTTCTCTGTAAGCTAGCACTTCGTCTAAACCTGGCCTAGATAAGCTTCCTCTGTTTGCCCGTTTGAATTGCTCTCCAATCCCATTGTAGTAAGAATTAAAAAGCATTTTATAGTGAGGGTTAAACACTGCGTACTGTTTACAATGAACACTAAGTAAAAATGTTTCAAAAAACCACGTGGTATGCGCTAAATGCCATTTAGTAGGACTGGCATCAGCCATAGCTTGTAATTGGCAATCTTCTACAGTGAGTGGCTCAATAATAGCTAGGCTTTCGTCTCTAACGCTGCAAAAGCGTTTAACAAGTACATTTTGATTGGTATCGTTTGTAACGCTTTCACGCATAATAGTATTAATCCTTTGCCTATCTATTTATAAAATATAGCTTAGGGCATGCTGAGCTTTTTGGATTGAAATTTGTTCAATCTAGAGGCGATTAAATCGCGGCACGAGGTTTGTAACCTAGTGGGCTAAGTAAAAACCGAGTAACAAAGAGTTAATCGTCCCTAGAAAGAACCCAAAGGGCAGTGTATGTTTGGTATTTATGCTGCGTTATCGCCTATTTATGGGGAATGACCACACTACATAGGCTCTGCCTTGCCTAAAAACCAAACATACTACTGTAAATTCAATCGCCAAAATTCAACATGCCCTAATGTTGTGTTAAATCATATTCATATTACAACTTGATTAAAGGTGCTTATCGGCTTATAAATTTATAATAGCCTTGAAGAGAAATTTGCTCTTCGCTAGCCGGTTTTTGATTATTCTTACGTGCATGCAAGCATGAAAAATAACGCATAAGCTGTTACCGAACCGCTAAGCTATAAATCTAGGAGCGATTAAATCGCGACTAGACTTAACAAATTTCAATCCTAAAAGACTAACAAGCCCTAATATTTAAGCATTAATTAAGCTACTTAAAAATGATCTTTTTTTACTTAACCAAGTAAATTAATACTTTTAATAGCAAACTAAATTTTAACGTTCACTGAATTTTTAAATTTAGGGCTTTTAAATGAAAAAATCATGAATTTGGCCATATAAACAGCGTTTTAAATACAAATTCATTTACATTTAATATTTAACTCATACACTACTAGCTGTATGATCACGCTTCAAATTAGTTAGTCTTCGAATAATTACGGTATTACTTTTTACTTAATATTTAAAGACTAATGTAATTCGATATGACGCCGAATTTATTTTGGCTTGTTAGGACAACTAAAGAGGTATTGCATGAAGGAAAATCATGACAAATATAGTATTGACAACACGGATTACACCGTAGGTCAGGACAACGTACAAAAGTGGGGGTTTGATATTCACAACCCTGTTTTTGGAACTAGTGCGGGCCTGATTGTCATCTTTTTAATCGCCATACTTGTTACCGACCCACAAACTGCAAAAACAGCGCTTGATAGTATCAAGACCGATATTATTAATAATTTTGATGCCCTATTTATGTGGGCTGCTAACTTCTTTGTACTCTTTTGTTTAGCACTTATTGTTTCTCCTTACGGTAATATTCGCCTTGGTGGTGATGACGCTAAACCTTCTCACTCTCGCGTTTCATGGCTTGCTATGTTATTTGCTGCCGGTATGGGTATCGGCCTTATGTTTTGGGGCGTTGCTGAACCAGTTGCTTACTTTACTGGTTGGTACGAAACACCGCTTAATGTAGCCGCTAATACACCAGAAGCTGCAAAATTAGCAATGGGCGCAACTATGTTTCATTGGGGTCTTCACCCTTGGGCTATTTACGCAGTTGTTGGTTTATCTCTTGCGTTTTTTACCTATAACAAAGGTTTACCACTTTCAATTCGTTCTATTTTTTACCCTATATTGGGTGATAGAGCTTGGGGTTGGCCTGGCCATATCATTGATATCTTAGCTGTACTTGCTACGTTATTTGGCCTTGCAACATCTTTAGGTTTAGGTGCGCAGCAAGCTTCTGCAGGCATTAACCATGTATTTGGTACAGAAGGTGGCATTGGCTCTCAAATTCTAGTTATTGCGGGTGTAACACTTTTAGCCATTGTCTCTGTGGTTCGTGGTATTGACGGTGGTGTGAAACTACTAAGTAATGTAAATATGCTAATTGCGTTTTCATTATTATTGTTTGTATGTTTAGTAGGCTTTGCTGTAGCAATGGGTAATGTACCCACTACCGTGATGGGCTATGTAGAAAATATTATTCCATTGAGTAATCCTCACGGTCGTGAAGACGAAACATGGATGCATGGTTGGACTGTGTTTTACTGGGCTTGGTGGATTTCCTGGTCACCGTTTGTAGGTATGTTTATCGCGCGTGTATCACGTGGTCGTACAATTCGTGAATTCTTAATTGCGGTTTTACTTATTCCTACTCTAGTTACTGTTTTATGGATGTCTATTTACGGTGGTATTGCGATTGATCAAGTAGTTAATGGTGTTGGTGCGTTAGGCACTAATGGTTTAACTGATGTACCTTTAGCTATGTTCCAAATGCTTGATGAATTACCTTTATCTAATATTTTATCGTTTATTGCAATTTTATTAGTGTTGGTATTTTTCATTACGTCATCTGACTCTGGTTCATTAGTAATTGATTCAATTACAGCTGGCGGTAAAATTGATGCACCGGTACCACAACGTATATTTTGGGCATCGGTTGAGGGCGCAATTGCAGCTGCTTTACTTTGGATTGGTGGCACACAAGCAATTGAAGCACTACAAGCAGGCGCTGTCTCTACAGGCTTGCCATTTACTATTGTATTATTATTTATGTGTTTAAGTTTAGTTTTAGGTTTACGAACTGAGCCTCGCCCAGTTAAATAATACTTTTAGTAAGTAACACTTTTAATTAGTAACGAAAACGCCGCAATTTTTGCGGCGTTTTTTTGTTTGGTCATTAAAAGCTAGAACCACAGCTCTGAGATTGGAGTATCTACACGATAATGATAACTCAGTTGCGCTTGTAAAAGTTCTGCTGTAGCAAGTGCATCCGTTAACGCATTGTGATTTTGATATGCTGGTAGGGAATAACGCGCACGGCAATCTGTTAGCCTAAGAGAACCTAATTTTGTGTTAAACAATCGCCCTAATAAACCCTGCCTTGCTTTTAGTGCTCTTTTTTCTATTTCCATTGTATCAACAAGTGCAAACTCAATACCTTCTTTAAGCCTTAACAATAACGCATTATTTAAAAAGTGACGTTCTATTGCGGCATAATGCACCACGACAACTTTACCACTGAGCGCTTCAAGTAAAGGCTCTATAATTTGATTAAAGTCGGGGGCGTCGTCCACCTCAGAGTGCGTTATTCCATGTATTAAAATAGACTCTTCATGAAGGTTTCGCCTAGGCTGCACAACCCAATGCCGACTGTGCTTACAATAAATGCGCTCTAAATTGAACGGCACTAAACCCACACTCACTATATCGTCGTTTTGGCTATTTAAGCCTGTTGTTTCAAAATCCATTGCTACAAAAGGTACGTCTTTTATTGCAGCTTTGTCTTGGTTATAAGCACCCGCATAAAAGTGTTTTAAGAGTTTATTTTTGGTGCTATTGGCAAGCTCGTTATACCTACTAGCTTGCCAATCAATTGCTTTATGATTACGCGGATTCATAGGCTACTTCACACCAGAGTTTGCTGTGTAACTAAATTTTAAATAGCTTTGTGCTTTTTCTAAAATGGCGAATGCCTCTTTTAAGTTTCGTTGCTCGAACGGAGAAAGTAAATGTGGATCTAAGTCGTTATCGGGCTCTTCGCCCTTCTCTATTTGCCACGCTTGATGGCGAATTCGCATCATGGCAATATACTCAAGTGCATCACGTAAATCTTGCGCTTTACCCTGTGGTAAAAGTTTCGCTTCAATAATATCTTCTAGTCGTTCAAACGAATTTTGTTTACGTGAACCAATAGCCAATGCGTGCACGCGAATAACATCAGAAAGAGGTGCAGTCCCTCTTCGCTTTAAGTTCATTGAACGCTTATGTTGGCCATTATGCTCCATAACAAAGCCTTTAAAGAAACCTAGTGGAGGTGTTCTATTTCTAGCATTTGCTGCCATATTAGCTAAAAATACGCGATTTACTTTACTCTGTTTTGCTATAAATATTTTAAGCTCGTCGGCCCACTTGGTTTTACCCCACACACCGTCTAAGTCAAAAAATATAGAACTATTAAGCAATGCTTGTGGTTTTGGCTGCGCGATCCAATCTGCAAATTGATCGAACCACTGTGAGCGAGTTTTACGCCATTTTTTAAACGACGCCATAATTTCTCCATCACAGTAGGTGTAACCACACTGCGCTAAACCATCACACACAAAATCGGCAATATTTTGAAAATACGCGTTATGTTTTTCGTCGTCATAACTGTCATCTAAAATAAGCGCGTTGTCTTGATCGGTTACAATAAGTTGCTCGTCTCGAGCCATTGAGCCCAGAGCAATAAAACAGTAAGGCACAGGAGGTGGCCCAAACTTTTCTTCTGCTAATACAAGTAGTCTTTGTTTAAATGTACGCCCTATAACAGCCATGGCTGTACCAACCATGTGTGAGTTTGCATCTTCATTCACCATACGAACAAACACATTGGGCAATTGGCGTGCATAATGCGCCAAATCCTCTATTGTTTGTTGAGCCAGTATGCCACGTACAAGTAATAAGCTGCTTTGGGATTCATAACGCAAAATATCAGAGAGGGAGATAACGCCTATTGGGCGTCTTTTTTGTACTACTGGCAAATGATGTAAGTTATCTCTAAGCATGGCCAATACAGCTTCGAAAATATAGTCATTAGCATCTAATAGTACTAAGTTAGTGGACATAATGTCTTTTGCTTGCGTGTTAAAGGCAAGCCCTTTAGCCACTACTTTAGTGCGTAAATCCCTATCGGTTATTATACCAACTACTTGTCCATCATCTTCTTCTGGGTCATCATTTATGGGTTTATTTACATCGGTTACCAACACTGACGATACCGCCTCTTCGGTCATTAATTTAGCGATATCTTGTATCGTAGAGGTTGCATCTACGGTGACTACATCTCTGTGAATTAATGATTTTACCTTCGCGGTTGTCAGGTCATTGCCATCGGCTTGCTCGACAATAGCTTGATGCAAACGCACGTTACCGTCTGTTTCGAAGTAATCAGCAAACGCATCAAACTGATCACAGTAACGATTAAATAGCTCGACATTTATGCAATATACTAACGTATCTTCAAGAGCAGTTGCAGGAAAACGTACCTTACGGTTCATCAATAAACCCATTTGACCAAATATACCTGCGGTAGCCAAACGATTATACAGCTCGCCATTTCGGCGGTACATTTCTACAGAGCCACTTCTAATTACATACAAGTCAGAAATGTCTTGTCCAAAACTCAATATATCTGTTTTTGCTCTAAAATAAGCCACTTCTACTTGTTGAGCTAGCTCATTAAGCGCTTTTTGAGGTAAGTCATCAAAAGGAGGATGTTGTGCTAAAAATTGTGCGATTTCAACTTGTTCGGCTTGCATAGGGGATTCCTTGTGACCACACAGTAAGGCATGTATATGCTTAGGTGGTTATCTTAACAAACAAATATAGCCAATCAAGATATAACTAAGACCCACTACTGTTTTAAGCTAAAAGAGTAGTGAGTCTAGCTTTAATTACATTTTAAGTTAGCTTTTCTAGCTCTTGTTCGAGCTCTTTAGATTCATCGCCTCGAGGGGTCGTAAAGCGAGCTAAACCTAAGTAAATAACAGGTGTAAGGTAAAGGGTAAATAATACGGCGAGCGCTAGGCCACCAAACACCACCCAACCAATTGCATTTCGTGCTTCAGCGCCCGCACCGGTAGACATAATTAATGGTAACGCACCTAACAAGGTCGATATAAGAGTCATTGTAATGGGCCTTAAACGTACTAGTGCAGCTTGCTCAACAGCTTTTCTGACAGATAGACCTTGGTCGCGTAATTGGTCGGCAAATTCAACCAGTAATATAGCGTTTTTAGCGATTAAGCCAATCAGCATAACTAAGCCAATTTGAGAGTATATATTTAACGATGTCCCCGTTAAATAAAGCGCTAAAATTGCAGATGTAATACCAAATGGTACGGTTATCATAACCACGACAGCACTATTTACATTTTCGAACTGGGCAGCAAGAACTAAAAATACAATTAAAAAAGCCAATACGTAGGTTACAAGCACTTCGTTAGATGTTTCCTCATAGGTCAGTGCTTCACCTTTAAACGCAAGTGCAATACCAGGCGCTAATGATTGCTCAGACACCTGCTTAATTTGATCTACTAAAGAGGCGATAGTTAATCCTTCGGGCAATTCCATACTGAGCTCAATAGAGCGGCGCTGTGCATGTCGCTCAAGTTCAGCTGCTACACCTTCTTCAGAGATATAAGCAACACTACTTAATGGCACTAAGCTGTTATTGCCAGCTCTAATATATAAATTAGCTAAATCGCTCGGATCGTTTATGGTTTGATTTTGAGCTTGCAACATTATAGGAACGGATTGATCGCCTATGTTTAAATCTTCAACATCATCTCCGTTAATAGCCGCTCTCAGTGTAATTGCTATGTCGCTCAGCGCTACACCCAGTTCTTGCGCACGCCGTCTGTCTATATTAACTCTAAGCTGTGGTTGCGATGGCTGATAGGAAATACGAACAGGGGCAACTTCAGGCACTGCTTTTTCAAGTGCCGCTGAAAACTGCTGCGCAGCTTTAAATATTTGTAGGTAGTCTTGACCTAGTAAGGCTATTTCAACACCGCCACCTTGACCACGTAAATTTAAACTATTTGCACCGCCTGGAGATGCTGGTGCACCGGGAATATCACCCAAGGGCTGACGAATTTTATTGATTATTTCTTGTTGAGTAAAATTTCTTTCATCCCAATGCTTTAATGGCACAGTGATAAATACTATATTTGGATCCCATTGGCCAACTACCGTATAAATTGATTCTATTTCGCCGCTATCAATAAAAGGTAATAAAATATCTTCCATTTTTATGGCTTGTCTATCCATAAAGTTTAACCCTACACCGTCAGGGCCTCGTGCAAATATACGTATTTTTCCACGATCTTCTGTTGGTAGTAATTCACTATCTAAACTTGTATATAAAGCGCCTGAGCCAGCCGCTACCAATACACAGGCTATAAATGTAACCCACGCATGGTCTAGCACTTTGTGAATTGATTTTGTATAAATACCACCAAGCCAATGACCTACTTTAGCAAATGGATGAAAACCACCCTGTTTTAGTTTTAGCTTTGAAGTTAGCGCTGGTACTAATGATAAAGCTACAAAGCTTGAAATAATAACGGCGCCTGCAAGTACACCTCCAAACTCTCTAAACAGCCGCCCAGCGGTTGAAGGTAAAAATGCAATAGGTATAAATACAGCTGCAAGTACTGCAGTTGTTGCTATTACCGCAAAAAACACTTCTCGTGTTCCTATTACCGCAGCTGCACGTCTGCCTAAACCTAATCCTCGTTGTCGCTGAATATTTTCACTAACTACAATGGCATCATCTACAATTAAACCGGTGGCAAGTACAAGGGCTAGTAAAGTTAAAATGTTAATTGAAAAACCAAGTGCCCAAATCAGTGCTAATGAGCCAATTAACGCCACGGGGATTGCAAAAGCAGGTACAAGTGTGGCACGCCAAGAGCCGATAAAAACCCAAAGCGTTACAATTACTAACAACACAGTAAGTAATAAAGAGTAAATAACTTCATCAACTGAGCTTCTAATAAACTGTGCATCATCAGACGTAAGGGTAAATTCCATTTCAGGAAAGCGCGTTTGCATGCTGTTGATGAGCTTTAACACTTCATCAGATATTTCTATCGTATTTGATTGGGCTTGACGAATTATCTCCATGCCTATAACAGGTTTACCGTTGAGTCTTACCATAGAACGTGGATCAGCGGGACCAAAGTAAACAGCTGCAATATCGCTAATGCGGGTATCACCTTGAATTATAATGTCGCCCACTTGCTCTGGTGTTATTGATGTAGCATCAGCCCGTACGATAATTTGTTGATCGTTTGATTTTAAACTTCCTGCTGGCACGTCAAACGGAGCTTGGCTAAGTACTTGTGCAACATCTGGAATCGTTAAATTGAAGCTGCTTAGTTTAAGGGGATCAATTCGTACTCTTAATACTCGCTCCCTATCACCATTTAAGCGTACATCCGCAACACCTGGAATGGTTAAAAACTGCGGGGCTAAATCAACATCAACACGTTCAGTAAGTGCTTCAAGCGATAGACTATCACTAGAGACGGTTAACGATACAACGGCTTCTGCATCGTTATCGGCTTTAATAATGGATACTCGCTCGACTTCTTCGGGGAGATCTCGTTGAACACGTGCCACCGATTCGCGCGTTTCGTTTGCTGCATCGTCTAAATTAATTCCGGGCCTAAACTCTACGACAATTCGTGAATTTCCTTCTTCACTTTGCGCTCGTATTGATTTAACACCGCTTACGCGTGCTACTGCGCCTTCTAGTTTACTGGTTACTTCAGTGTCTACAGTTTCTGGTGAGCCACCCGGAAATGGTGCAGAAACAGTAATACGCGGCCTATCTACATCGGGGAGCTCCCTAACCTCAATCCCTGCAATAGCTGCAATCCCGGCAATAATAATTAGTAAGTTGAGTACAACTATAAGCACAGGGCGACGAATAGCCATTGATGGTAAATCTTGCATCATAGGTTGTTGTTTCATACCTACTCCTGCGAATCTGAATCAATTGCGTTAAAGCTTAGTTCTTGCTTAGCTCGTAGGCGTTGGACGCCCTCAATAACTAAAATATCACCCTCTTTTAATGGGCCCGATACTAATAATCGACCTGCAAGGCGTTGCTCTATTTTTACATCAACGCGTGTGGCTTTATTATCAACACTTGTCCATACGTAAGGACCCGTTGCTCCCCACAGTAACGCAGCTTCTGGTATTGCAGCGTAATTATCACCTAATACTTCAATATGAACTCTAAAGCTCATACCCGGCAAAAACTGCTCATTCGCATTGTTAAGTTTTGCTTTAACACGAAGAGTACGAGTTTGAGGATTTATTCGAGAATCTAAATAAGCAATTTGGGCGTTAATTGGGCTTTCTGACTGCCAAGGAAATACTGTTATATTACTTTTATTGCGTAGCATAGATATGGCTGATTCTGGCGCATTAAAATTAATATACAAGTCACTCGTGTCATCAATACTCGCTATTTCAGTAAGCTCAGAAATTCTGTCGCCAACCTCAACATCTGTTAGCCCCATAATACCATTTAAAGGTGCAATAACTTTTCTATCTTCAAGCTCTGTTTGTGCTTGAGTTAAAGTAACTTTTGCAAGTTCAACAACTGTTTTAGCGTCGTCTACGTCACTTTTAGGCACAGCTCCTTTAGCCTGGCTTTGCTGTAATCGCTCTAATATTCTTTGCGTATCGGCAAGTTTAATTTTAGCCTCATCAAGCGCGGCTTTTTGCCTGCGAGAGTCGAGCTCGAGTAACATATCGCCTTTTTTTACTTTATCGCCAGGTTTAAAGTATACAGCGGTCACCTTATCACCCACCGCTGGGTATAACATAACTGAATGAATTGCCTCTGTATTACCAACTGCTTGTACTTGTTGCTTAGCACGCTCTAATGTTATTTTTTGTACCACAACATTAGCGCTTAATGCTGGTAAAGTTACAAATAGTAAAGCACTTAATGTACTGATTAATAAAATTCGAGATTTCAAAGTTACACCCTAACTAATTATTATTTTCATTACCGTACGAAGTCTAACAGCTGTTTGATCAATAAATAGGTTAGAACGATAAATTAGCAAAACAATAGGATGAGTTTACGTAGGTGATACCAATTTAGGTAAAACTAACAAAAAATACAAGTGACAGTTAAAACTAAAAAGCCCAGCATAAGCTGGGCTAATAAAAGTATTCATTAATAAATGTTATTTACCGCGCTGAGCATCCTTTTGCGCTTTTTTAGCCTCTTTACGTTGCTGTAAAACTGCCTGTGCTTCGCTACCAATATGGCCTTCACCACGTGCTTGCGCGAGCTCAATCTGTTTTTGGCGTTCAGCAAAGCGTGTCCGCTGTTCGTCCGTTACTTCTTCAATACAATGATGGCAAGATACACCTTCCATGTATTCAGGCTTTAATTTTTCTTCTTCTGTAATTGGCATACGACAGGCGTGACATTGATCATAAGAACCTTTTTGTAAGTCGTGATCAACCGCTACACGATTATCAAATACAAAACACTCGCCTTCCCACATTGTTTCTTCTTTTGGCACTTCTTCTAGGTACTTTAAAATACCACCTTCAAGATGATATACCTCATCAAAGCCTTGCTCTTTCATATACGCAGTTGATTTTTCACAGCGAATACCGCCAGTACAAAACATAGCCACTTTTTTATGTTTTTCAGGGTCTAAGTTTTCTTTTGCCCACTGAGGAAACTCACGAAATGTTTTAGTGTTTGGATCGACTGCGTTTTGAAAAGTACCTATTTCTATTTCGTAATCATTACGAGTATCAATAAGTATAACGTCAGGATCTGATATTAACGCATTCCATTCATTAGGCTTAACATAACTACCTACAACTTTTAGAGGGTCTACACCTTCAACCCCCATCGTTACAATTTCTTTTTTTAGTTTTACTTTAGTGCGGTAAAACGGACATTCATCGTCGTAAGATTCTTTTGTAACGATGTTTTTTAAATTTGGTTGCTCATCTAGCCATGCTAATAAGTTGTCTATCCCTTCTCGTTTTGCAGAAACAGTGCCGTTTATACCTTCGGCAGCGAGCAATAAAGTACCGCGTACTTCATTTGCTTCCATCACTTCTAGTAATGGCTTACGGATAGCTTCAAATTCAGGTAAACCTACAAACTTATACAGCGCACATACTACAAAGTGATCGCCCGTTACATTATCTTTATGAACAGCAGTCATTATATTTCCTATTTTGCCTTGTTAGCCAATATTGGCGTTTACCGAATCGTAAATCCGGCGCATATGGGGCGCGTATTTTACGCTTTTTTAGTTTAATTGCAAAAAATAGCGCTATAGATTGGTTTTTACTGTTAGCGACCTAGCTGTGTAAGCTATAATGCGCTAATAAATTTATAGAGTTAATTTGCTCATTTTGGAGAAACACACATTGCAGTTTACTGATCTTGGGATTGATACACGCCTTGAAACACAACTAGCACATCAAGGGATCACCCAGCCCACCGATATTCAAGCGCATGCAGTGCCTACCGCACTTGCAGGGCATGACATTTTCGCTCAGTCTAAAACTGGGTCGGGCAAAACCTTGGCGTTTTTATTACCTGCTGTACAAAGGGTAATGAAACAAAAAGCACTCAGCAAACGCGATCCTCGTGTACTTATTGTTGCTCCTACGCGTGAGCTTGCTACGCAAGTATTTACTCAGCTGCGTTTATTAATTGCTGGCACAGCCATTAAGGCCGTAAAAATACTTGGTGGCGAAAACTTTAATGACCAAATAAAAGCTCTTAGAAATGACCCACAATTCGTAGTTGCTACACCAGGGCGTTTAGCTGATCACATTACAAAACGTTCATTACAATTGAGCGGACTAGAACTGCTTATTTTTGATGAAGCCGATCGTATTTTAGATTTAGGCTTTACCGAGCAGTTAAAAATGATTAACGAGCAAGCTAATCACCGTCTACGCCAAACGTTATTGTTTTCTGCAACACTTGACCATGCACAAGTAGATGCACTATCACGTAACCTATTAAAAAAACCAAAGCAAATTACGCTAAGTGCAGCAAATGAGCAACATAGTGATATTAAACAAACGTTATACCTTGCCGATCACCTTGATCATAAAGAAGCGTTATTAGAGCATTTTTTAAACCAAGATGATGTTGGTCAATGTATTATCTTCACAGCAACGCGTTCTGACACGAGCCGTTTGAGTGAAGCCCTTAATGCTAAAGGCTTCAAATCTGTAGCGCTTGCTGGTGATTTAACGCAAAACAAACGTTTAGATATCATGGATTCGTTTAGTCGCGAAAACTTTAAAATATTGATCACCACCGACGTTGCATCTCGTGGTTTAGATTTATTAAGCGTAACGCACGTTATTAACTTTGATTTACCAAAACACGCTGAAGAGTATGTACACCGCATAGGTCGTACAGGACGTGCTGGCTTTAAAGGAAATGCAATTTCATTAGTTGGCCCAAAAGATTGGGCAAGTTATTTAGCTATTAAAGCATTTTTAAATGACGAATTAAAATTTGCGAGCGTAGAGAGCCTAAAAGCTAAGTTTAAAGGTTTAAAAGAGAAAAAACCTGAGGCAGCGTGGGACAAATCTAAAGAAAAAGCCGCCGCTGTTAAAAAGCCTGCATTTAAGCGCAAAGCTAAACCTAAAAAGCCTACAGCACCAATTAAAGCACCGATGAACATTGATGGCGATACACCAATGCGCCGTAAAAAAAAGCCTGAGCAGGAATAATTATGAGTTACCTAGGAACCACACAAACATTATTTGTAAAAGAAGTGAGTAACGAAGGTGCTTACTTAGACGGCCATGATTTAGGTGAAGTATTTTTACCAAAACAAGAAATAAAACATGAGCTTGAAGCAGGCGATAGTATTAGTGTATTTATCTTTTTAGACAATGCTAATTTAGCCACAGCAACAATAAAGAAACCACATGCTCAAGTAGGCGAGTATGCCCTACTACGCGTTAAAGAAATAAATAGTATTGGGGCATTTTTAGATTGGGGGCTTGAGAAAGATGTGCTTGCACCTTTTAATGAACAAAAGCCACGCATGCAAGAAGGCCATTCTTATTTAGTACGCCTGTATCTTGATAATGCAAGCCAACGTATTTGTGCCTCAAACAACTTTAATCGTTTCCTATCAAAAGATGAGCCGCAATATACTCACTTACAAGAAGTGGATTTAATTGTTGCTGGCAAAACAGATATTGGCTACAAAGTATTAATTGAAGAGTCGCACTTCGGTGTTGTTTTTTACAATATGGTATTTAAAAGCTTATTTGTGGGTCAAAAGCTTAAAGGCTATATTCAAAAAGTACGTGACGACGGAAAAATTGACGTTGTACTAGAAAAGCCAGGTATGGGAAAAGTAAGTGACCTTGGTGAAACTATTATGCAAAAGCTTAAAAACGAAGGCGGTGTTATTCCACTTGGTGATAAGTCTGATCCTGAAGCAATAAAGAAGATGTTTTCTACAAGTAAGGCTAATTATAAAAAAGCAATTGGTGGCTTATTTAAACAAGAGTTAATAGATATTGAAGCGAAATCCATTCGCTTAAGATCTTAATTATAATTGGCTGAAATTACTAATAATACCTGTTTGTAATTAACCTAAAATATATTTATAAGGCAATGTACATTGCGTATATTGCCTTGAATAATCAAGCACTTCAACTTCCGACTCAAGATTGAGCGGCGCCAAACGAAAAACCTTTTTTTCACATTCTGTTTTTTTATCATCAAGCTTTGATATACATTCACTAACGCTTACATGCTGAGATATGAGTGTATCTTCATTTTTGTAACACAGATGATGAGCATAATCTTGCATTGTTTTTTTAAAATCAAACATATCGACTGGGTACGTTGGAATTATATCTGTAACGGTTGTTACACCATCGTATGCTTTATTAGAAAAAACGTACTTATTTACTGAAAAACCCGCAATAACAATTACTATAGAACCAAAAAATAACTTCAAAACAAACCCCTACTACATTTTGATTTTATTAATGTAACATAAAACTCACATAAGGTAAGGGGTTTTAGCACTATATGACTGCTTATTGTTAAATTAAGCTATAGAGTTATTAACATCACTAAGCACTTTTACAGGATTATCTGCTTGAGTAATCGGTCTGCCTATAACTAAATAGTCACTTCCTGAATCTATAGCTTGCTTAGGTGTCATTATACGCTTTTGATCACCCGCATCACTCCCTTCAGGGCGTATACCAGGCGTAACAAGCTTAAAGCTATCACCTAACTCTGTTTTTAAAGCTTTTGCTTCTTGTGCAGAACACACAACACCATCAAGCCCAGCTTCCTTTGCAAGCTTAGCTAAATAAATAACTTGCTCTTGAGCTGATTTATCAACACCTAAACGCTTAAGCTCTGTTTCATCCATACTTGTTAACACAGTAACAGCGATAAGTAATGGCGCTTTGTCACCAAATTTCTCTAGAGCCGATTTAGCTTTGCTCATCATTTCAAAGCCACCAGATGCATGAACGTTTACCATCCACACCCCCATTTTAGCAGCTGCAGTAACCGCTTTAGCTACTGTATTAGGAATATCATGAAACTTTAAATCTAAGAAAACATCAAAACCTAAATCAATTAACTCTTTAACAAATGCAGGTCCAAAATAGGTAAACATTTCTTTGCCGACCTTGAGACGGCAAGTATCAGGAGAAAGTTGTTTAACAAAGTTTAAAGCAACTTCTTGATCATCGTAATCTAATGCAATAAGAATTTTTTTTGAGTGTTCGAAAGACATAACTATCCTAGTGAATGGCAGTAAAGTTATAAATTATGGGGTTATTAAAATCCGTCTAAGCCTCGACTTGGAACAATGGTTTCCCAGTGCTTACAAGAAGGGCAGTTCCAATATATGGTGTAGCTTGTAAAACCACAATGCTGGCATTGGAAATCTGGTTTTGTAGCAATATAAGAGGTTACAAGCTTATCAATTTCGTTAAGTACTTCTTTAGTATTTTTATTTTGGTCACCCATTAATTGCAGTAAAAAACTAAAACCACGAATAGTAGGTTGACGTTTTAAGCTATCAGTTAAAAATTCAAAGGCTTGCTTGGTGTGACCTTGCTCAAGTAATGCTTGGCAATGCTTTATTTTAATTAATACTCCGCCCTTCTCTAACAAGTCACTGACTAACTCGTGAAATTGATGCGTCAAATTCAATTGTTTATAACTATGTGCCAGCTCATCAATAAACAACGGAGCAAACAAGGTAAATTGAGAGACAAGTTCACGCCAGTAATAAATAGCTTTAACGTAATCTTCTTTTGCGTAAGCAACTAACCCTAACTCGTAAAGCGGACGCACGGCTTTATAATTTAAGCTAATCGCTTTTCTCATTAGTTGGGGTGTATTGTCACTTAAAGCTGACTCACAATAAAAATTAGCAATTGCTTTAAATTGCTGTTCTTTTGAAAATAGTTCGCTATGGGCTTCAAACATGTTGATGCCTTTTTCCCACTCACGGGTTTGCGAATATAAAGTGATAATAGGGTCCAGCGCTTCTACATGCCCTGCTTTAACTAGCCAAACTAAGTGCTCTTCCGCACTATCTAGTAGTCCGGCCATTATATAATCTTCGGCTAGTTCTAAACGGCTAGTTGCAGCTTGTTGTTCATTTAAGCTTGGGTGTTTTAATAGAAGTTCGTGAATTTTTATTGCGCGGTCTAATTCACCTCTACGGCGAAACATGGTGGCAAGTGTAGAATAGTGTTCAACAGAGTCGGCTGAAACTTCAAGTAAGTTGATTAAATGCTCTAAGCCTTGATCTTCTTCTCTATCGAGTAGAAATTTTAAGCCTTTGCTATATTCAGAAGTGATCTGACGATTAAGTTGATGAGCTTGGTTTTTAGCACTGTTTTTACCCATAATCCAACCGTAACCAGCGGCAACAGGTAATAGTAAAAACAAAAGCTCAATCATAGTTAGGTGTCTTTATTCGCGGCAAGCTTTTTTTTATCTTTTTCAGGCGCTAATTGCTTTTTTAAGCGGTAGTTTTGCCACTTTAATTGCGAAAACAATTTAAAGCTAATAAAACAACCAATCAAAACACCTAATAAAAAGCAGATACTTATTATTACAGCTAAAGGTAGTGTATTACTGGCTATAATGTAATTTACTTGTACTAACTGTGGGTTTTGTGACCCTAATACAAATGCACTGATAAGGCATAGTGCAACCAGAATAATTTTTAATACCTTGAACAAGTAACTACTCCACTAAGTTAACTAGGCAATGCTTTCATTCACGCGGTCGCGTAATTCTTTGCCTGGTTTAAAATGAGGTACATGCTTTCCTTCAAGCTCAACTGTATCGCCAGTCTTAGGATTACGACCTGTGCGAGGAGCGCGGAAATGCAAAGAGAAACTACCAAAACCTCTGATCTCAATACGATCTGAAGTAGATAATGAGCCGGCCATTTGTTCAAGAATTTCTTTTACAGCATTCTCAACATCTTTCACTGGAACGTGTGCGTGTTGTTCCGCAAGTATTTCTATCAATTCTGACTTAGTCATAGCGTTTCCTTAAAAAGAGATATAGGAAGGGCAAAAAATGCCCTTCCAACTAAAAACTAATTATATATTAGTCTTTTTGTGCATTTGCGAAAGCAGCTGCCATTGCGTTTTCAAACACTGGCTCTTCTTTCTTAAGCTTCTCTAGTACTTCTTTCTCTTCAGCTTCGAAAAGAGCTTTTACAGATAAGCTTAAAGTGCGGTTCTTACGATCAACACCAACGTATTTAACTTCAATCTCGTCGCCTACAGAAACAACAGTAGTTGCATCTTCAACACGCTCTTGAGCGATATCAGCTACACGGATGTAACCTTCAACGCCTTCGATAAGTTCAACAGTTGCGCCTTTCGCATCAACTTCAGTCACTTTACCTTTAACAATAGCACCTTTTTTGTTTGCATCAAGGTAGTTATTGAATGGGTCAGCTTCGATTTGCTTAACACCTAGAGAGATACGTTCACGCTCTGGGTCAACTTGCAATACGATAGCAGTGATTTCGTCGCCTTTCTTGAATTCACGTACAGCTTCTTCGCCAGGTGTATTCCAAGAAATGTCTGAAAGGTGTACAAGACCGTCAATACCACCGTCAAGACCGATAAAGATACCGAAGTCAGTGATTGATTTGATCTTACCAGTAACTTGATCGCCTTTGTTTTGTAGACGAGCAAATTCCTGCCAAGGATTAGCAATACATTGCTTAAGACCAAGAGAAATACGACGACGTTCTTCGTCAATTTCTAAAACCATAACTTCAACAGTGTCGCCAAGGCTTACAACTTTTGAAGGATGGATGTTCTTGTTAGTCCAATCCATTTCAGAAACGTGTACTAAACCTTCAACGCCTTCTTCGATTTCCACGAAACAGCCGTAATCTGTAAGGTTAGTAACACGACCAGAAAGTTTAGAACCTTCTGGGTAACGACCAGCGATAGCTGCCCATGGATCTTCACCAAGCTGTTTAAGGCCTAGAGAAACACGAGTTTTATCTTTGTCGAATTTTAGAACTTTAACTGCGATTTCGTCGCCAACATTAACGATTTCTGAAGGGTGCTTAACACGCTTCCAAGCCATATCAGTAATGTGTAGTAGACCATCAACACCACCAAGGTCAACGAATGCACCGTAGTCAGTAAGGTTCTTAACGATACCTTTAACTTCTTGGCCTTCAACAAGGTTAGCAAGAAGCTCTTCACGTTCTTGTGAGTTTTCAGATTCGATAACTGCACGACGTGAAACAACAACGTTGTTACGTTTTTGGTCAAGCTTGATTACTTTAAATTCAAGCTCTTTGCCTTCAAGGTGAGTTGTGTCACGTACCGGACGAACATCAACAAGTGAACCAGGTAGGAAAGCACGGATTGAATCAACTTCAACTGTGAAACCGCCTTTAACTTTACCGTTGATAACACCAGTAACAGTCTCTTGCTCTTCACATGCTTTCTCAAGACGGATCCATGCTTCGTGACGCTTAGCTTTCTCACGAGAAAGGATAGTTTCACCGAAACCGTCTTCAATTGCATCTAGTGCAACATCTACTTCGTCGCCTACAGCAACTTCTAGTTCACCAGCAGCATTTTTGAACTGCTCTGCAGGGATAGCACTTTCTGATTTAAGACCAGCATCTACAAGTACAATGTTATTCTCGATAGAGATTACTGTACCTTTAACGATAGAGCCTTGCTCTGCTTCAAAACCCTTTAAGCTTTCTTCAAATAACTGCGCAAAATTTTCTGACATACGAATATACGTCTCATATATTAATACCAATAAGCAACCATGCTGCATGGGGTTGTTAAAATAGCACTGGCATCCTGCTGGCGCATAAAATGTGTTTAGCTTCGTTTAGGAAGCTTACCTTCAGAGATAGCAATATCCAATAAAGTTATTACCTTATCAAACACTTGCTGTGCATTAAGATCGCTAGTATCGATCTCAATAGCATCCTCTGCAGGTACAAGCGGAGCAACGGTGCGATTCATATCGCGCTCGTCACGAGCTTGAATGTCCTGTAATAGACCACTTAGTGTAACATCAAGGCCGCGCGTATTCAACTCAACAAAGCGTCTACGAGCACGCTCTTCTGCACTGGCTGTTAAATATATTTTTAACGGCGCATCTTGAAAAACCACAGTGCCCATATCACGGCCATCGGCAATTAAGCCATTTTCAGTGCGAAATGCACGCTGGCGACGTAATAACGCTTCACGAACGCGAGGTAATGCTGCAACTTTTGAAGCCGCAGCGCCTACTTCTTCATTACGAATAGTAGTGGTTACATCTTCGCCTTCTAAAATAACTTTTCCTGCATTAGTTTGGCTATCTACCAAAAACTGCACATCTAAATTTGCAGCAAGCGGGACAAGCCCTTCTTCATTGTCTAATGCAATTTGGTGATGAAGTGCAGCTAAAGATAAAACACGATAAATCGCACCGCTATCTAATACATCCCACCCTAACTTGTCGGCTAACAAGCGACAAACAGTTCCTTTACCTGAACCACTTGGGCCATCAACGGTGATCACGGGCATTAATAACGCCTGCATTTAAAACCTCCTGCAATGCACACCTAAATAAACCGCGACATTATACGTCAGTTATTAAAATATATCTGCTATTAGTGTGTAACTTTTGTAATTACTTCTAATTAGCTTATTCACTGACTGACGCTAAAACATTGAAAAATGTAGGAAATGTTTTATAGGTACACTTTGGATCATTAATTGTTATTGGCTTTCCACCAACAGCAACCATTGCAAAACACATGGCTATACGGTGATCGTCGTAAGTATCAACAGTAACATCATTAAATGTTTCAGGTGGGGTGATCTCTATAAAATCTTCACCTTCTACAACCTGTGCGCCTACTTTACGAAGCTCAGTTGCCATTGCATATAAACGGTCTGTCTCTTTTACTCGCCAGTTATAAATGTTACGAATGGCTGTTGGGCCTTTGGCAAAAAGAGCAACAGTTGCAAGAGTCATGGCTGCATCAGGAATTGCATTGGCGTCAATATCCACGCCTTTTAGTTCGCCTTTGCGAACAACTAAACGCTCATCATACCAATCAATTTTTGCGCCTACTTGCTCCATTACTTTGGCAAAGCCTATATCACCTTGCACCGATTTGGCACCCACGCCCTTAATTTCAATCTCACCCCCTGCAATTGCAGCCGCAGCAACAAAGTAAGAGGCAGAAGATGCATCGCCTTCAACCATTATGCGATCTAATGATTGATACTGTTGACCACCTTTAACTTTAAAAGTTGCATAATCAATGTGCTCAACATTAACTCCAAAACGTGCCATTACATCAAGTGTAATATCAATATAAGGTTTAGAGACTAAAGTACCTTTAATAGTTATTGTTGTATCACCGTTAAATAATGGCGCTGCCATTAATAGAGCGGTTAAAAATTGACTTGAAATACTGCCGTCAATTTCAACCTCACCGCCTTTTATTTGGCCACCGACAATTTTAAGTGGTGGGTAGTCTTTGTGCTTTGTATAAGTAACATCACCACCCAATGCTTGCAGCGCGTCAACCAAGTGCCCTATCGGGCGCTCTTCCATACGTGGCTCGCCTATTAGCTCGAATTCACCAGCAACGCCAGCAAGTACTGCCGTTAAAGGTCTATAAGCAGTACCCGCATTACCTAAAAACAATGGCTCAGTCGGTGTATTAAACACACCACTAACACCCTCTACGGTGGCTACAGTGCGGTCATCATTTAAAGTTACATTTACACCTAATAACTTTAAGGCGCCCAGCATATGGCGTATATCGTCACTATCAAGTAAGTTTTCTACAACGGTAGTACCGCTTGCAAGTGCTGCTAATAATAAAATTCTGTTCGATAGACTCTTTGAACCTGGTAGGGTTACTGTGCCATTTACTCTAGAAATAGGTTCTAAACGAAGCTGCTCCATTAGCTGTGCTCCTTTGCAAAAGCAGCCATAAAGTCTACAAGTGCTTGAACACCTTCAATAGGCATTGCGTTATAAATACTTGCGCGCATACCGCCCACAATTCTGTGGCCTTCAAGAGCGAGTAACCCTGCATCTTTAGACTGAGCAACAAACTTATCATTTAAGCTTTCATCGTTAAGCCAAAACGGAACATTCATACGTGAACGGCAATGTTTAGCTACTTTATTGGTATAAAAGCTCGATTCATCAATAAAGTCATAAAGTAGCTGCGCTTTAGCAATATTTTGAACTTCCATCGCTTTTACGCCACCATTACTTTCAAGCCATTGAAATACTTCAGCAGCTAAATACCAAGCAAATGTGGGAGGAGTGTTAAACATGCTGCCTTGTTTTGCTTCTAATGCGTAATCTAAAATGCCTGGCTTAGGTAAGCCTTCACGCTCAAGTAATGTTTTACGAACAATAACGATTGATATGCCCGACGGGCCGATATTTTTTTGCGCACCAGCGTAAATTAAATCAAATTTATTAACGTCTATTTCGCGTGATAAAATAGTTGACGACATATCAGCAACGATCGGTGCAGTTGGGTGGCTTGGTACATCAAAAATTTCTAAGCCGTCAACCGTTTCGTTAGGGCAATAGTGAATGTAAGATGCATCTTCTGGTAACACCCAATCAGCAACCTGTTTAATAGAAAACTCGCCATTGGCATCATTACGCACATCAATAGAGGTTGCTTGAGTAAACTTGTTGGCCTCGTCTGTTGCACTTTTTGACCACACGCCGTTTTCGCAATAAACCGCAGCTTTGCCTTCTTGGTGTAAATTTAATGGCACAGCACTAAACTGACCACGACCACCACCATGCATAAACAGCACTTCAAATTCATCACTGATATTCATTAGGCGACGAAGGCTGGCTTCACATTTAGCTGTAAGGGCTAAAAACTCTTTGCTACGATGGCTTATTTCCATCACAGACACACCTAAATCTTGCCAATCTAGAAACTCTTTTTGTGCTTTTTTCATAACCGCTTGCGGAAGCATAGCTGGCCCCGCACAAAAATTATATTTACTCATTACCTTTGCCTCATTCCAGTAATTTAACTACTAAGCATGAATGCTCAATACCCACCCACTAAACCTTTGAGTTTTAGTGAATGAATATAACTTCACACCCTATTAATTTTTTTCAACAACATTAAAAAAAGCGGCCAAGGCCGCTTTTTCAATATCAATTATTCTGAAGGAGGATTATCATCCGCTACTTCATCAATAACCGTATCTACAGTTTCAACGTCTTCAATATCAATCAAGTCACTTTCTGTAACTTCAATCTCTTCTATACGTTGTAAACCAACTACTTGCTCTTCGTCAATAGTTCTGATCAAAATAACACCTTGGGTGTTACGTCCAACCGTAGAAACTTCATTAACGCGAGTACGTACTAAGGTACCACGATTTGAAATAATCATGATTTCGTCGTTATCATCAACTTGTACAGCGCCAACAACAGCACCGTTACGCTCACTCACCTTGATAGATACAACACCCTGTGTTGCACGGCTCTTAGATGGGTAATCTTCTAGTTGTGTACGCTTACCGTAACCATTTTCAGTTACCGTTAAAATAGCACCGTCAGTTTTTGGTACAATTAACGATACTACGCGTTGATCATCGGCCATTTTAATACCACGAACACCTGTAGCGGTACGACCCATTGGGCGAACGCCTTTGAAACGAATCTCAGGGTTACCTTCTTCGTCTAATACTGGGTTACCGTTTTCATCAACAACTGTTGTTTCTTCAGCTTCTTTAAAGCGTACAACTTTACCTGCATCAGTGAACAACATAATTTCGTTGCTACCATCGGTAATGTCAACCCCAATCAGGCTATCGCCATCATTTAAGTTAACAGCAATAATACCGCTTGCACGTTGACGACTGTAAGCCGTTAATGGTGTTTTCTTAACTGTACCAAATGCTGTTGCCATAAAGATGTATTTATCTTCTGCGTACTCGCGTACTGGCAATATAGCAGTAATACGTTCATCAGCTTCAAGTGGTAACAAGTTAACAATTGGCTTACCGCGCGCTGCACGACTCGCTAGTGGTAACTGATATACTTTAAGCCAATATAAACGACCGGCCGTAGAGAAACACAATATAGTATCGTGTGTATTTGCAACTAATAGACGTTCGATGAAATCTTCATCTTTCATCTTCGTTGCTGACTTACCTTTACCACCACGACGCTGTGCTTCGTAATCAGACAATGCTTGATACTTCACATAACCTTCGTGAGAAAGCGTTACTACTACGTTTTCTTCGGTAATTAAGTCTTCAAGGCTGATATCGTGAGCAGCTGCATTAATTTCAGTGCGACGCTCATCACCATATTGCTCTTTAATTTCAACTAGCTCGTCACGTATAACTTCCATTAAACGCTCAGGAGTTGCCAAAATATAAAGTAGTTCAGCAATTAGTTCTAATAACGCTTGGTATTCGGTCAAGATTTTTTCGTGTTCAAGACCTGTTAGCTTATGTAAACGCAAATCAAGAATTGCTTGAGCTTGTTGCTCAGAGATATAATATTGACCATCGCGAATACCAAGTTCGCTTGCTAACCAATCTGGACGAGCAACATTGTCTTCACCTGCTTTTTCAAGCATACCTTGTACATTACCTAATTCCCACGGACGCGCTGTTAAAGCAATTTTAGCTTCAGCAGGTGTAGGGGATTTACGAATAAGTTCGATAATTGGGTCAATGTTCGCAAGTGCAATCGCTAAGCCTTCAAGCGTGTGTGCACGGTCACGGGCTTTGCGTAAATCAAATACTGTACGACGAGTTACTACTTCACGACGGTGAATAATAAACTCTTCTAACATTTCTTTTAAATTGAAACATTTAGGTTGGTTATTAATTAGCGCAACCATATTCATACCAAACACAGTTTGTAACTGAGTTTGTGAATACAAGTTGTTTAAAATAACTTCGCCTACGTCACCACGTTTGATTTCAATAACGATACGCATACCGTCTTTATCTGATTCATCACGTAGCGCACTAATACCTTCAATTTTCTTATCTTTAACCAGCTCAGCAATTTTTTCAATTAAACGAGCTTTATTAACTTGATAAGGAATTTCGTGAACGATGATTGTTTCACGGCCTGTTTTTTCATCGGTTTCGATGTCGGCGCGTGCACGCATGTACACTTTACCACGGCCAGTTAAGTAGGCTTGTTCAATACCCTTCTTACCGTTGATAATTGCAGCCGTTGGGAAATCAGGACCAGGAATATAATCCATTAACTCTAAAATAGTTAAATCTGGATTTTGAATAAGTGCCAAACAACCATTTACAACTTCAGTTAAGTTATGTGGTGGTATATTTGTAGCCATACCTACTGCAATACCTGACGAACCATTCACTAATAAATTAGGAACTTTCGTTGGTAAAACATCAGGGATGAACTCAGTGCCATCGTAGTTAGGAACGAAATCAACCGTTTCTTTTTCAAGATCGGCTAATAACTCATGCGACATTTTAGCCATACGTACTTCTGTATAACGCATTGCCGCTGCTGAATCACCATCAACCGAACCGAAGTTACCTTGGCCATCTACTAGCATATAACGCAGTGAGAATGGCTGAGCCATACGAACTATCGTGTCATAAACTGCACTGTCGCCGTGTGGGTGGTATTTACCGATTACGTCACCGACCACACGGGCCGATTTTTTGTAAGGCTTGTTCCAGTCATTACTAAGCTCGTTCATTGCAAACAAAACGCGGCGATGAACAGGTTTTAAGCCGTCACGTACGTCTGGTAATGCACGTCCTACAATTACGCTCATTGCGTAATCTAAGTAGGAGTTTTTTAACTCGTCTTCAATATTGACTGGCAGAATTTCATTGGCGAGATCAGTCATTTGATATCACATTCCTTCAGTATCAGCTCTCAACAACCCGGTATTGGGTATTAAGAGTATTGTTATTATTTCTAACAGCCATGCTATCACAATTAATTTTAATTTACAGGCGCAAAACTTTGCGATTTATCAATTTAGCCCTATATAATGGCCTCAGATTGACGAGGAAGTATTTTATGACCGAACATCAAAATGTAGATCACGCAGAAATAGCAAAATTTGAAGCCATCGCCGAGCGTTGGTGGGACCTAGACGGAGAATTCAAACCTCTTCACGAAATTAACCCGTTACGTTTAGACTTTATAGCAAACAAAACGCAAGGCTTATTCGATAAAGAAACACTCGATGTTGGCTGTGGTGGCGGTATTTTAAGCCAAAGCATGGCGCGCATGGGCGCAAAAGTAACTGGCATCGATATGGGGCAAGAGCCTTTAACTGTTGCTAAGTTGCACAGTTTAGAAACTGGCGTAAATGTAGATTACATAAAAATACCGGCAGAAGAGTTTGCTTCGCAAAACCCAGAGCGCTTTGATGTAATAACCTGTATGGAAATGCTTGAGCACGTACCCGACCCAGCTTCTATCATTCATGCTGTAGCTGCACTTGCCAAACCAGGCGCGGATGTGTTTTTTTCAACCCTTAACAAAACACCTAAAGCATATCTATACGCGATTGTTGGCGCTGAAAAACTTTTAAAAATGGTACCTGAAGGTACACACGACCATAAAAAGTTTATAAAACCTGCGCAGCTTATTGCATGGGCAGAGCAAGCCGGTTTAAAAGTTCGTGCAAGTACAGGGCTTTCTTATAACCCACTATCAAAGCAATATACACTCAATAGTGACGTTAGCGTAAATTACATACTTTATTTTGAGAAGTTAGCTTAATGGCTAACTCTCAAGCCCCCCACCCCCTTATAGAGTACGATGCATTTTTATTTGATTTAGACGGCACCCTACTCGACACCGCTGATGATTTAGGTGCCGCTTTAAACGCAGTCCTTATTAGCAATGAAATAGAACCTGTTAGTAGTGATATATACCGTCCTGCGGCATCTAACGGCGCAGGCGCATTATTAGAGGCTGGTTTTAAAGAATTATGGGACAAACAACACCAAAGCGAGCTTATAAAGCAATTAGTTAACGAGTACGCTGCAAACATAGCAAAACACACGCATTGCTTCAGCGGAGTTGAATCGTTACTTATCGGCCTTGATCAGAAAAAGATCAAATGGGGGATCATGACTAACAAGCCTGGCTTTTTAACCGATCCTTTAGTGGCAGCTATTCCCGCATTAAAAAATGCCAGTGTAGTAATAAGTGGCGACACCTTAACTGAAGCTAAGCCATCACCTTTACCACTGCTACATTGTGCAAAGCTTATGCAAGTAGAACCAAGCCGTTGTTTATACATTGGTGATGCACAGCGAGACATACAAGCAGGCAAAGCGGCAGGTATGCATACCGCAACGGCACTTTGGGGTTACATCCCAAGTAAAGATGAAGCGATAGCTTGGAAAGCCAATTTTAACTGGCAAAGCCCAATTGATGGTTTTAACCATATATAGTGCCATGTTAATTAATAAACACTATATATTGTGATTTCATTAGTTTTCACGCAAAGTTTGCTGATAAAAAAAGCAGTCAGAATTTATTTTTAAAATGCGTAAATTTAGCAGAATTTAGTTTACTTTTTGAACGCCTTTGGTTGAGTGGTCGTTTAAGTGTGAGCGTCTACTAACACAAATACGCTATACCGAAGTTATCCACAAATAGGGGCAATTATGTCCCTTGCAAAACAACTCAGACCACATTAGAGTTTTATTAACACTTTGATGGGATTGATATTTCAATTAAGTGGAGGGGCTAACATCATACTCAAATTTTGAATATGATGTTAGCAAAGACACTTGCTCGAGTTTTAAGAAAGTGCCCAAGTTTGGAAGTTTGAGCGTAACTTATTCTTATATTCTCAGCAAGTGACTAACTCAGATTTAGGATAACTAAAATTGAAGTTCAGTTTATCTATAGAAATATCAGAAAGTGTAATAATAGGTATTTTTAAAATTATTACACTGAGCAGCATGCTCTTTGTATAAATTTAAATGGGCTATCTTTTAGCCCATTTCTATATGTTCCCTCTAATTATGCTTTTTATTTATAAAAGCGTTCAACTATGAACACTAAACAACTCACTTAGATAGTCCACTGAATCCATATATAGTGCTATGTTAATTATTAAACACTATATATTGTGATTGTGTTAGTTTTCACACAAAGCTTGCCGATAAAAAAAGCAGTCAAAATTTATTTTTAAAATGCGTAAATTTAGCAGATCATTAGTTGATTTTTGCATATTTCAACTTAAATGATTGTTCGAAGGTGAGTGTCTACTAACACAAATGCGTTATCCCAAAGTTATCCACAAATAGGGGCAATTATGTCCCTTGCAAAACAACTCAGACCACACTATCTTGTGATCTCTAAATTGAACAACACCAGATATTGTGGCCAAATGTTATTCAATTAAATTCGCCAATACGGTGAAACCTATAATAAATGAGTATGTACCTTGCTTCGGCGAGGTATAAAGCATTGGTCAAAATACATAATTCCCAAGGAATACAGGCAAATGAACCAACAGTTATCTGTAAGCAAACGTGACGGGCGCAAAGAGCCACTTGATCTGGATAAGATCCATCGCGTTATTGAATGGGCCGCCGAAGGTTTAAACAACGTTTCGGTTTCGCAAGTTGAATTAAAATCGCACATTCAGTTTTACGACGGTATTCGTACCAAAGACATCCACGAAACCATCATTAAAGCAGCAGCGGATCAGATTTCAAAAGAATCGCCTGATTATCAATACTTAGCTGCACGTTTAGCTGTATTCCATTTACGTAAAAAAGCGTACGGTCAATTTGAGCCACCACGTTTATTTGACCACGTAACAAAAATGGTTGGCGATAAACGCTACGATGCTCACTTATTAGTAGATTACACAGAGCAAGAATTAGACGAGCTTGATGCATACCTTGATCATTCTCGCGATCTTAACTTTAGCTACGCAGCTGTAAAACAGCTTGAAGGCAAGTACCTAGTTCAAAACCGTGTATCGGGTGAAATATACGAAAGTGCACAGTTTTTATATATTTTAGTAGCAGCAAGCTTATTTTCAGACTACCCACGTGAAACACGTACTGATTACATCAAACGTTTTTACGACGCGGTATCATTATTTAAAATATCTCTACCAACGCCAATTATGTCAGGTGTACGCACGCCTACTCGCCAGTTTAGCTCGTGTGTATTAATTGAATGTGGCGACAGCCTTGATTCAATTAACGCTACATCGTCTGCAATCGTTAAATACGTATCACAACGCGCAGGTATTGGTATTAACGCTGGTCGAATTCGTGCTTTAGGTAGCCATATTCGTAACGGCGAAGCGTACCACACAGGTTGTATTCCTTTTTATAAGCACTTTCAAACAGCCGTTAAAAGTTGTTCGCAAGGTGGTGTACGCGGCGGCGCTGCAACTTTGTTCTACCCGCTTTGGCATCTAGAAGTAGAGAACCTACTTGTACTTAAAAATAACCGTGGTGTAGACGACAACCGCGTTCGTCACCTTGATTACGGCGTACAGTTTAATAAACTAATGTACTCTCGTTTAATTAAAGATGACTACATTACATTATTTAGCCCATCAGATGTGCCTGGCCTTTATGATGCATTTTTTGAAGACCAAGCTGAGTTTGACGCACTTTACGTAAAATACGAACAAGACGAGTCTATTCGTAAAAAACGTATTAAAGCCATTGAGCTTTTCTCTATGTTTGCGCAAGAACGTGCAAGTACAGGTCGTATTTATTTACAAAATGTGGATCACTGTAATACACACAGCCCATTTATTTCTAAAGTTGCGCCAATTCGCCAATCTAACTTATGTTTAGAAATTGCATTGCCAACTAAGCCACTTAACAACGTAAATGACGAAGAAGGCGAAATTGCGCTTTGTACACTTTCTGCGTTTAACTTAGGTGCAATAGAGTCACTTGATGAGCTTGAAGAGCTAGCTGAACTTGCAGTACGCGCACTTGATAACTTACTTGATTTCCAAGACTACCCTGTACCGGCGGCTAAAAATGCAACTATGGGTCGTCGTACACTAGGAATAGGCGTGATTAACTACGCTTACTACCTAGCTAAAAACGGTAAGCGTTATTCAGATGGTAGCGCAAATGCATTAACACATAAAACCTTTGAAGCTATTCAATACTACTTAATGAAAGCATCAAACGAGCTTGCTAAAGAGCGTGGCGCATGTCCTAAGTTTAACGAAACAACGTACTCTCAAGGCATTATGCCAACAGATACGTACAAACGTGATTTAGATAAAATTTGTGATGAGCCACTTCATCTTGACTGGGATACACTACGTGCAAATATTAAAGAGCACGGTATGCGTAACTCAACACTAAGTGCATTAATGCCATCAGAAACATCGTCGCAAATCTCTAACGCAACTAACGGTATTGAGCCACCACGTGGACATATTAGCGTTAAAGCAAGTAAAGACGGTATTTTAAAACAAGTTGTTCCTGAGTATGAGCGTTTAAAAGATCAGTACGAGTTACTATGGGACATTCCATCAAACGATGGTTACTTGCAGCTTGTTGGCATAATGCAAAAATTTGTTGACCAAACAATTTCTGCAAATACAAATTATGATCCAAACAAGTTCGAAGGCGGTAAAGTACCTATGCAAGTCTTATTGAAAGACTTACTAAGCGCGTACAAACTAGGTGTTAAAACCTTGTATTACCACAATACTCGCGATGGCGCCTCAGATTCACAAGAAGATACTCCAGAAGTGGAAGATGATGATTGTGAAGGCGGCGCGTGTAAAATATAACTGCTGATTTTTATTTTAAGCGGGCATTTTTAGCCCGCTTTTTCTGATAGTTTTTTGAGTGATAAACATGTCTTATACTACTTTTAGCCGAAACCATAATAACCAAATGCAAGAGCCAATGTTTTTTGGCCAAACTGTAAACGTATCTCGTTACGACCAACAAAAATACCCAATTTTTGAAAAGTTAATTGAAAAGCAACTGTCTTTCTTTTGGCGTCCTGAGGAAGTAGATGTAAGTAAAGACCGTTTAGACTTTCAAGCATTACCAGATCACGAAAAGCATATATTTTTAAGCAACTTAAAATACCAAACACTACTTGATAGTGTACAAGGTCGTTCGCCAAACGTGGCTCTACTTCCAATTGTATCGCTACCAGAGCTTGAAACATGGATAGAAACATGGGCGTTCAGTGAAACAATTCACAGCCGTTCATACACGCATATTATCCGTAACGTAACACAAGCACCTGAGCTTATTTTTGATGACATTGTTAGCAACGATAAAATTAGCGAACGTGCTGATGCCGTAACTAAATACTACGATGACTTAATTAACTCTGTATCGCTTTACAACTTATACGGTGAAGGCAAACACGAGATTAACGGTAAAACAGTTATAATTAATTTATTTGAGCTTAAAAAGAAACTTTACCTGGCTATGATGTCGGTAAATATTCTTGAAGCGATTCGCTTTTACGTAAGTTTTGCATGTTCGTTTGCATTTGCTGAGCGCGAGCTAATGGAAGGTAACGCTAAAATCATCAAGCTAATTGCACGCGATGAAGCACTTCACCTTTCTGGTACTCAGCATATTTTAAACATTATGCAAGACGGTAAGGACGATCCAGAAATGGCGATTGTTGCTGCCCAGTGCCGCGACGAAGCGATTAAAATGTTTGTTGATGCTGCAGAGCAAGAAAAAGAGTGGGCTGAGTATTTATTTAAAGATGGTTCAATGATTGGCTTAAATAAGCATATTTTATGTCAGTACGTTGAATACATTACCAATGCACGTATGACTGCAATTGGCTTGCCAGCACAGTTTGAAAATAACAGTAACCCTATCCCGTGGATAAACTCGTGGTTAGTGTCTGATAACGTGCAAGTAGCACCACAAGAAGCAGAAATAAGCTCATACCTTGTTGGTCAAATAGACTCTCAAGTTGATGCATCAGAATTTGGTGATTTTGATTTATAATGAGTGACAAGTCTACTGCAAGCATAACGCTTGCAGAAAACAGCCAGTGTATAGAATTTATCGCTGGCTGCCCTTCTCTTCTACACTGCTTAGAATCCATGAAAATAGACGTCGCATTCCAATGCCGTGAAGGCTATTGCGGCGCTTGTAGAGCAACTTTAGTGTCAGGCAGTGTTGAGTATAACGAAGAGCCACTTGCGTTTGTACGCGAAGGCGAAATACTGTTGTGCTGCTGTAAACCCAATGGCAATGTAAGTATTGATCTGAAATAAAAATCAATACTTACATCTATCGTTTATTAAACTTATCAATAGTGTGGAACGAACCGGTAATGTCCGGTAATTTTATAATCAAAAAGCATATCGCTTTTTTGCGGACCACGCCCTATATTATGCACAATAAGTGGGTTACCCGTATCTTGAGATAACTCATTAATCACCATACCTATATGAGGTAAATTACCTGGTAACATCCACGTTACTATATCGCAGGTTTTATAATCACTCACTTTGTTGGATTTACTCAATACGTTTGCATGGCGCTCAAAGTAAGCTTGTAAATTTGGAACACGTCGATGATCTATATTTTTATCAGGCTTAGTTAAGCCCCAAATACGTTTAGATGGATACAGCGCAAAGTTTTTTTTGCATGTCTTCATGCACGAGCTTCTGTAAATCAACACCTAACTTTCTGTAACTTCTAATTATTACATCGGTGCACACACCTATATTTTTAGGTACATCTCCACCAGGGTAGCCAATAGAGCGATAAGCGCCGTCGTAAGTCACATCATGAGTTGTACGCTCAAGCAGAGCTGAAACAATATCTTCTTCAAACGATGCTGCATTACTATTTATACACGCTAAAGTAAGTAAACACCCAATAATTCTGTACATATAAACTCCTTTAAATCTAAAATTGAGTTACAGCGTTTGGGCTACGTGCCTAAGAACGTCTATTTTATTGCCTTTACTTGCAAATTGCGTATCCAGCGCATATGCCATTTTTTCAAGCGGAGCGTCGTTATATCCTACATGTTGGATTTCGCTAATGTAACGCATCATAAACGCGTCAGGACCAAGTTTAAGCCACTGCGCTACATGCACAAGCTCATGAAAATGAACCCTCAAATCTTTTGCAACCTCAGGAAGTAGGTAATAGGTATTTTTATACGTTATACCCGCCGCGTCCATATCGACAAAATCACCTAGACCCATTTCTCGCAGACCCGCAAAGTCTGGCTTTGGTATTTGGTCTACAACAACGTAATACGCGTTTTTTAAAAACTCGCTAGAATAAAACCCATAAAATTCATTACTGAATTTATCACAACTCACTTTTTGACTGCTGTATTTTAAATTTGTAGCGTCAATCCAATTTTCTATTTGTTCTAGCACAGCTCCTCTCCTAAAGTACAAATGCAACACACCATGTGTAAACCTTAATCTAATATTTTAGTAAATTTTTTAACCAGCACTTTTAGTATTAACACCTCTCAACTAGCGAAGAAAATAGAACGCATAGAATATCTAAACAAAAAGCTCTAAATCAAAATTATCATATAAGCATAACCGGTCTATAAACAGTAAAAACCTTTTTTATACTTTTTAAAGTGTTATTATTTGTAACTAAAACAGTAACACTTAAAATCATGTATAATTTTACTAATACACTCTTTCGTATGAAAATAATGCGTTTCAGTTCCATTGTCTTACTGGTCATATTAAGTAATACAGTAAATGCTGAAAATATAAAACCGTTCACATCAGATGGCTGTAGTGCTTTTCCGGACGGCACGACAAAAGATAAAAAGTTGTGGCTTGCATGTTGTAAAGCGCACGACTACGCCTACTGGCAAGGTGGCACTTATTGGCAACGTTTAGAAGCAGATAAAGCATTGCAACAGTGTGTTATTGAAGCCGGCGAAACGAGTATAGCGAACATTATGCTTGCTGGAGTTCGATTTGGTGGCAGCCCTTATATACCATCGACTTTCAGATGGGGCTATGGTTGGCCCTATCCTAGGTTATATCAAGCATTAACAGCTGATGAAATTAAGCAAATTGCTGCTTTAAAAACGGTATTAACTCAAACCAATTAACACATTGTGAAAAACTGGGTTATGCAAATAATATCAAAAGGAATTGAATCACTATGCTTATACTGTTAAGTGTCATTTTAACTTTGTTTCCAACGGTAATATCTTATTTTGTTTCACGTAATTACGCTAAAAGGCTAAAGCGACTAATAAAGGTGCTTACATCAGAGCTGTGCTTTGGCCTAGTGTTTTCTCGTGGACACTATTTGCTGCTGTTGGGCACGGTGCAATCACCTTACCTTCAACGTTTGCGCTCGTGTTATATATGTTTCTATATGACGAACGTGGTATCTATTTCCATCCTCACATATTTTTAAGCCCAACGATTCCAATAGCCGTTTATTTAATAAGCTATTTCAAATACAAAAAAGCGGCCAATAAAGAGCTAACGCCCTAGCCCACTATTGGCTCATCAGTATCTTGTAAGGTCCGAAGCTGCACTTACTCCAGCTGTGCACTTCTTTGCTGTGAAACTACAGCGTTATTATCTGAATATAAATGTGTAAATAACAGGTCTGGTAAATAAATAAAGCGTCATTACCAAAAATAACGAGTTTACTAATGCACCTAGATATACAAAAAAGCCTTAAAGTAAAACCTGCTCACATCGTCTCATTTATTGTGTTTTTATTAGTTTCAATATCTACGTTTACCGCTCAAGTATATGCCGCTGATGCTGTATGGCCTTCAAAAACCACTTACAAATATGCAAATGTAAACGGTAAAAAGATATTTTACCGAGAAGCTGGCGCGCAGCATAAGCAAACCATTGTACTTTTACATGGGTATCCGTCGTCTTCACACAGCTACCGAGAATTGATCCCACTCTTATCAGGTCGTTATCATGTGATTGCACCTGATTATTTAGGCTCTGGTTATAGCGCACGCCCAAACCCAAAAACTCAAAAATATACTTTTTAATTTCTAGCTCAATACGTTGAAGGATTACTAACAACACTTAAAGTAAAGCGCTACAGCCTTTATATACACGACTTTGGAGCTCCTGTGGGCTTTAGAATGTTGTTAAATAACCCAAATAAACTTGATGCACTTATTGTACAAAATGGTAATGCGTATTTAGAGGGGCTAACCCTACCGAGGCAAGCCTTTTTTAAAGCCGCGAATGAGGACAAATCACAAGCGCAGAGTGATAAAATTTATTCGTTCACGTCTAATAAAGCCATTATTAATAAGCAATATTTACGAGACGTACAAAGTAACCCAGAAGTAATGAGCCCTAATAGCTGGACGCACGATCTTCACTTTTTACAAACTAAATCCGATAGAGTAATTCAAGTACAATTGCTACAAGATTACTACAATAACCTTCTCGACTACCCTAAATGGCAAGCTTATTTACGCAAGTACCAACCAGCAACATTAATTGTATGGGTAAAAACGACCCTGCGTTTATAGCCGCAGGCGCTAAAGCATATTTAAAAGATGTACCGAACGCTGAAATACATTTACTCGATTCAGGACACTTTAGTGTTGAAGAAAAACCAGTTGAGATTGCAAAGTACATTGTGAACTTTATGGATAAGCTATAAATAGCGGAAATAAAAAACGCTGAGGGTATAAACCATCAGCGTTTCATTAAATTGTACTAACTTAAGCTAAATCCAAAGAAATAGTATTTAATATGGGTAACTGTCAGATCAAGTCTGAGCTAGTAAATTTTAAGTATTTAACCTTCTTCTTCAATAAGTGACTCTAGTAGATCGTGTATTTCAGCTTTAAGCTCTTTGTCTTCAATTTTATTAGCACTAACCTTAGCATTTTGAAGATTTTTAATAGCCTCGTCTTTTTGACCAAGTTCTAGCTGCAGTGTAGCCATTGAAAAAGAAACTGATGACATGTGATCTTTGTTATTAATCGCAACAGACTTTTCTAATGCTTTTTCATAAGTCGTGATTGCCTCTTCTAGCTCTTCGGTAAAATCAGCCAAAGTTTCCCATTGTACTGGGTGATCTTTTGAGGTATTTTCGTTTTCAATACAAATCGCTTTTAATTGAGCAAATAAAGATTCAAATTTTTCTCGGTTATTTTTGTTAGCCGCCGCCATTAAATCTTCTGCTAGGTCATGTACCGCTTTATATATTTTTGTATTCATCATCACTGGTTATCCTTTAGTGCAACTAAACTAATTTACTGACTCAATTTAGCTAAAATGTATCATTAGAGTCATTATAAAATGTATTTAAACAACTGATTTATTTAATTTGGTGTATAGCGTAATAATACATTAATAATGAACATCGCGTAGGCGTTAAACACACTGTAATTAAACTTTATCGCAATTACTCTTAGTAACCTCACACACTGAATAAACTTGCAACCCAATCCAACGTAAAGATGGTCGTAAACACTTTAAGTGCAATAACAACTATAAATAATAAGATGATTGCCGCTTTGGCTTTACTACTTTTGAGGTTGTTCCAATATAATAACTTTGCATTAAATTCTGTTTTTAACTTAGTAACAGCTTCTTTCATAATTACATCCTACTTAGGGATCCCGCTCAGCAACATTTAATAACTACAAAACTGCCCAAGCAGGTTTCATAATATTTTTCGCCACCTTAGAGTAAAGCATTAAATAAAGCCTGTACTATATAAAATGTAACAAGGGGTTTTAACTTAAGTTATTGTATCTAACTTTTTTACACACCCAAAAAGCAAACACTGGGGCAATTCAGTAGAGCGTTAATAATAAATTTGGTGCTACACTAATACCTAACTTAAATGTGTTAACAGCCAACTAAATTAGCAAATTATGAAAGAGTGCAACCAGTGTGGTAAATGCTGTATTAAATATGGTGGCGGCGACTTAAGCGCAACGAAAGAAGAAATAGGTTTATGGGAGCTCTTTAACCCCGAAATTTATGAGTACGTTAAAAACAACGAAATTTGGTTTGACCCAAAAACAGGCTTAAGACTTCAAGTGTGCCCATTTTTAGAAATTGCGCCTAAAAAGGAGCCTCTCGCTAAAAATATGTATACCTGCAGTATTTACCTTGACCGTCCAGAAGACTGCCGTCACTACCCTAGCCTTATTTCAGAGATGATCCGCGACGAATGCGAAATGATTGAATCTATAGATATAACAAACCAGACAAGAGCGCAGCATAAACTAGATTTGATAATGATAGATAGCCGCTCTTAAATACCCAGATAAACCTGCAGCGCTATGAGTCTCGCACTTAAATAAATAAGTATTTCTATAAACATACCTATTATTATAATTTTTATAAAATTGGTTTAATCGTCATTTTTAGATCATTCATCGCAAAACACAAAGTTATACTATAACATTGTTGATTCACTGATTTTGCGGTGTTATATTATATCACAACATAATAACCGCGAACCAATATATCCATGACAAAGTTAACATTAATCTCCTCTGCTATTTTTTCTGTTTTATGTTCTCAATCAGCTTTGGCTGCCACTGTTACTGGTAAAGTAATGGATGATAAAAATCAACCAATCAAAAATGCCTCAATTCATGTGCATGGCAAAAACCAAAGCGTTAAAAGTAATGATTTAGGCGAATTTGCTATAGAAATCGATGCAAATAGCCAATTACATATTAGTAAAGACAACTACGTAGACTCTCGTATTGCTGTAAGCGAATCTTCAAATAATCTGTCTGTGTCACTTAAACCAACATCAGTTGAGACAGTGGTTGTTTATGCCTCTGCACTTCATAAAAATAGCCTCGAGATGATATCGCCAGTAAGCGTGCTCTCAGGTGATGAATTAAGAAATAAATCTAAACCAACTCTTGGTGAAACGCTAAAAGGTTTACCAGGCGTAAATGCAAGTTACTTTGGCCCTGTATCATCAAGCCCAATTATTCGTGGTTTAGATGGCCCTCGCGTTAAAATCACACAAAACGGATTAGATGCCAGCGATGCATCACGTATTGGCCCAGACCATGCGACATCAAGCGATAGCCTAGCAGCAGAACAAATTGAAGTATTACGTGGCCCAAGTACCCTACTTTATGGCTCTGGTGCAATTGGCGGTGTTGTAAACGTGGTTGATAACCGCATTCCTACAGACAATATCGACGAGCTTATGGGTGCTGCTGAATACAGCCACGATACAGTGTCAAACTCAAACACAGTAGCTGCAAAACTTGAAACAGGTAATGAAGGCTTTAACTTTCATTTTGATGGCACTAAGCGCAGTGGCGATGATTACCAAACACCTACCTTTACTATTGCCGACGATGATGGCGATGTAGAAACAGAGAATTCTGTAGAAAATACTTTTATTGATAGCGAAACACTCAACTTTGGTACCAGCTATGTTGGCGATCATTTAACGATTGGTTTTTCTTACGGTAGTATTGATACTGATTACGGTATTCCTGGGCATGAGCATCATCACGATCACGAAGGTGAAACTGAAGAAGAGCATGCAGAACATGAAGATGAAGCAGCTGAAGAGCCGGTTTATGCACATTTAGAGCAAGATCGCTGGCAAGGGCTTGTAAGTTACGCCCTTCATAATAACTGGATTGAAACCATCAACCTACGTGTTGGCTATACAGATTACTCGCACAGCGAAATTGAAGATGGCGAAATTGGTACTACTTTTAAAAATAAAACGACTGAAGCACGTTTAAATGTAGAGCATAAGTTTGCTGATTGGCACGGAATGATGGGCTATCACTACAGCGATTCTGACTACGATGCAATTGGTGAAGAAGCCTTTACACCCGCAAGTGTAACTACAACTAACGCATTATATTTACTAGAAGAGCGTGAATTTGGCGACGTTACAATTGAACTTGGCGCACGTGTTGAAGATTACAAAATTGAAAGCCAAATCACGGCACACGAGCATAGCCACGATGAAGTAGAAATAGATCACAGCGACGAAGAAACCATTGGGTATAACGAAAGTTTTACCAATTTAAGTGCCTCTGCTGGTGCCATTTGGCAATACAAGCCGGGTCATAGTATCGCTACAAGTATTTCTCATTCAGAACGAGCACCGCTTTCGGCAGAACTTTTATCTAACGGCTTACACATTGCAACTGGCACTTACGAGCTAGGCCTTGGTTACAATATTGAAGATAATGAAGCGCATTTTGAGCCAGAAAATATCAAGCAGGAAACTTCAACAAACTTAGATTTAAGCTTTAGACGCTTTAGCGGTGATTTTGGTTACACCGTTAACTTTTTCTATAACGATATCAAAAACTTTTATTTTCAAGAAAATACGGGGTTAGTTTACGATGAAGAAGATGGTTTAGAATCAGCTATTGGTGCACATGACGATGCTGTTGCGGTTTATCAATTTACAAGTAAAGACGCAGAGCTTTATGGCATTGAGTTTGACGCGCATTACCAAGTAACACCAAGCGCTATGGTTAAAGTATTTGGTGACTCAACTCGTGCAAAACTAAAAGACGACGAAGGTAATTTACCACGTATCCCTGCCAATAAATTAGGCTCTGAGTTACAGTACGATTTAGGTGACTTACAACTAACATTAACGGGTACTCATTACTTTGATCAAAACGATGTAACTGCCTTTGAAACTCAAACTGATGGCTATACGTTATTTGATGCACAAGCTAATTACCAATTAGGTTTAGGCAGTGTCGATGCACAGCTGTATATAAACGTTGATAACATTACTGATGAGTTAGGTTTTGTACATAGCTCATTTATTAAAGATAAAGCCCCACTACCAGGCAGAAACTTCCGCTTTGGTGTTCGTGGCTATTTTTAATAATTAAAAGTAGTTTTAGTTTATTAACCGCATTTTATTAATGCGGTTTTTTTATTTTTAGAATATATAATATCGATCGGCAATAATACTTGATCAATTCAAGGGATTAAACTTTGCGCTAACTGCGTAAAAAATTATGATATACGACTGCATGGATGCAAAAGGTAGAGCAATGCAGGAGCAATTAGTGATAACAATTAGTTAAAAAAGTTTTTGCCTTGTTATCAACCCTATTTTCTTAGCGCAAAATAGATCACTTAATTAATCGAATTGGTATAAAACACTTAGATTACAGACACAAAAAAGCCGTATTCAGATTGAATACGGCTTTTTAAACTCTTAATTTTAAAATTTATTTAAATTAAGAAATGATTTCGTGTAGTTCAACGTCAAATACAAGCGTTGAGAAAGGTGCGATTGCAGCACCTGCGCCACGTTCACCATAAGCAAGCTCATGAGGAACGTAGATACGCCATTTAGTACCTACAGGCATCATTTGTAATGCTTCAGTCCAGCCTTTGATCACGCCACCAACTGGAAATTCAGCTGGTTGACCGCGCTCGTATGAGCTATCAAACACAGTACCGTTAATTAGTGTACCGTGGTAATCAACACGTACTGTAGACTCAGCTGTTGGCTTTTCGCCTTCGCCAGTCGCTAGTACTTCGTATTGAAGACCAGACTCAGTTACTGTGATTTCAGGACGTTTTGCGTTTTCTTCTAAGAATGCAATACCTTCGGCAGAAAGTACTTTAGATTCTTCTTCACGACGAGCTTGGATCTCTTCGTTAATCTTTTCGAATGCAGCTTGAATCTCAGGGATCTCAACTTGAAATGCGCTACCAGCGTACGCATCTTTCATGCCTTCAAATACTGAATTTAGGTTTAAGCCTTCAAAAGGATTAGACTTAAGTTGCTCACCCATTTGTAAGCCAATACCGTAACTTGCTTTTTCAGCATCTGTAGTAAAATTATCTGACATAATGTGTTTTTCACGTTTTGTTAGTTAAAAGACACGTATATGCTATCACAAAATAAACCCCGTTTGGGGCTAGTTTTTGCTGAGTTTTAGCTTAATTAGGCCAACAATATAACTACAAAGCGGTAAAGTGAATAAAATTCCAACAAGTAAAGGAATAGCTAATAATCCAGATTCACCAGACAATAAAAATGGCACTGCAACTAAGCCTACTAAACCAATAAAAGCAGAGCCAATTACTGGCCAATGTTTATCATATTTAGTAATAAGATGGGCAGCCAAAATATTAAACCCAAGACCATAAGCAAAAGCGGTAATTAATGGATATTCTGGCTGTGCGTCGACCGCCATTTTTGCCAACAAGCTAATAGCACTTTGATAGCAGTAACCAAATACCACCCATAATAAAAGATGTTTTATTAATAGCTGTGAGGTTGATAGGTTCGTTGCTTTAGTCATTAATTAAACTCCACAAAGCAAAAAACCGCCTATAAGGCGGTTTTTTTAAATAATGGTGGAGAGATAGGGATTTGAACCCTAGATGGGCTATAAACCCATGCCGGTTTTCAAGACCGGTGCATTCGACCACTCTGCCATCTCTCCGTACGGCGCGAATAATATGGTTAAACGTGTTACTTGTAAAGAGCTAAATATAAATTAATCGTAAATAATAATTAAACGATTAAAAACAAGTCACATTGCTCTTTTGTTAAGCTAATTACTTCAACACGCTTATTAATTCAATACTCAATAATATTGTTTAGGCCTGCGAGCAATCCAAGAACAAATTAAACAAGCCAATAAACTCAATGCCGCGAATGTTACACTTTGAAAAATTAAGTCAAATCGATTTAAATCATCACTTGGCACTATTACAAACATAAAAGCGGGGAGTACACTTAGCGCTAAAACATAACAACACACTTTAAATGCCCGTCCAAAGTCAAAACGTTTAGACTGTTGCATCCACAAAGTTAACAGTATTAGCATACCTATTGCAGAGCCTGCTATAAAATGCGCTGCATTTGTACTCATTGCAACATACAAGGTTACAAAAGCACCAACAATTCCCCAAATTGACCACGCAAGCCAGTTTTCTTTTTCCTGTAAAAATAAATTTCCCATTGTTTTCGTCTTCTTTATCGTTATTTTTATTAAGACTTTCCATAATGTATCAAAAAACAACCGATTAAAAAACAAACTGAAGAAGAATTATTAACTTTTGTGCTTCCAAGCGCTTCTCACAGCCAAACCACTAACTCTTTTATATTACTCTTAGTAACCTTAATGAATTATGACTATGCAAATTGCATAAAGTTCATACTATTTCACAAATTACTAAAATAATGTTCTGGTTTATGGCGAGGTGACTTTTTACACTCGACTTGAGGAGTACCTATGTATAAGTACCCTACAATTTCATCTTGCTCATGTAAGTTAAGCGCTTTTTTGACTGCTCTACTTTGTGCAAAGTAACCTGTGCGCCAAACACCACCTAAACCTTGAGCAAATGCAGCTTGTTGCATTGCTAATACACTGCAGCCTGCACTTTGTACCTGCTCGATACGAGGAACTTTTGGGTGTTCTTGATATTTAGCAATTGCTATTACAATCATAGGCGCACGAAGGGGAAGCTCTTTAGCACGGTTAATTACTTTTTCTGTCTGTTGCTCTGCCACTGCACTTTGATGGTAAATTTCACCCAGTTTATTGCGTGCATCACCTTGAGCAATGATGAACTGCCACGGTGCTATACAGCCATGATCAGGAACACGTAATGCTGCTTGCTTAATTATGTCGAGCTGCTCAGGCGTAGGGCCCGGCTCTGTTAGTTTAGAGTCTGATTGGCGAGTAAGTAAAAGCTCGATAGCGTTCATAACGATTCCTCAAAATTCAAAACGATAGAGTAACATTTAAAACCTTAAATAATAAATACCGAGAAATTAAAATGCAAAACGGCCGCAAAGGGTCAACTATGCAGCCGTTAATAAAATACATTTAATGCGCTATTTTTTTATAACGTTTCGCTTTAACCAGTAATCAAAACTAACAAAACGCCCACCGCCCATAAAAAATAAACTTAAGAGCATAGCAAAATAAATTGCCGAAAATTCTATGCCATTATTTAAAATAGATGGTTTACCTTTTTCGTATAGGTAATCAGGTAAGCCGTGCTCTTCAACTAAGTCTCGAATTTTTCCTATCCTGTCTTGTACTTCTAATGAGTTTTCGAGGCTTTCTTTTGCACCTGGGATAGATAACCAATCAAGTACTTGCGCAGCACTTGTTTCTGGATTAGTCGGCGCTATTGCAAACCACCCGTTATGCCAATGTACTGAAGTAGCCGCTACAACCATTGTGAACATAAGCGGGATACTGACTAAGCGAGTTAAAAGGCCAAATAATAACAACCAACCACCTAAAAATTCACTCCATCCAGCTAAGAAGGCTAGTAAATCAGGAAACGGTAAGCCTAAACCCCATTCACTATTACCAAACCATTGAACGACATCAGGCGATGCTAAAAAGTTATTTAGAAAGCCTTCTGTTTCAGTACTTATAGCAAGTTTGTTATAACCTGCGATGATCATAACGGGAGCTAAAATTAAGCGAAATAGTAAAGCAGGTAAACCATCTAAAAACGATAGTTTACCCAATATTATGTTATAAAAACTGATTAGTTTATTCATGCGTATCCTGTGTGTTCAATGTTTATTAAGTTATAGACTATAAACAAAAAAGACCGTATAGATTGATAAACTATTTCAATTTATTTACAAAGGTTAAATACTTCTCGCCACTTGTAGAGCTTCAAAAATAGCGCGTTTAGCATCAATTGCAGCAGCCAATTTAGCTCCGCCTATCACATGCACTTTTGTGGTATCTGTGTAACCTTCTAGCACTTCGCTATTAGAAACCTGACCAATACACGCAATAACAGTATCTACCGGCAGTACTTGAACTTCTCCAGCAACATTAATTGTTAACCCATTCTTATCAAAACTTTGATATTGGCAGTCAGCAATTTGTTTAACACCATGCTGTTTAGCAACTTGGCGATGTATCCAACCAGTGGTTTTACCAAGCTCACTACCAAAACGACCCGAACTGCGTTTTAACATATACAATTGGCGCTCGTCTTTATGAGGTTGTGCATCACACTCAATCCCCCATTGCGTTTTAAACTCGCTAATAGATTGTGATTTATGTTCACTTAAAAAAGCAACCATATCAAAACCAATACCGCCAGCACCTAAAATAGCGATTGATTTGCCCAGTTCTACTTCGCCGCGTATGACTTCGTCATAAGCAAACACACGCTTATCATCACTACATTTAATAGAGGCTTCACGCGGCCTAACGCCTGTTGCAAAAACAATATCATCATAATCTTTAAGCATTGAATCGTCGTAAGCTTTACTAAGCTCCACAGTTACTTTTAATCGCTCGAGCTCATTAGTGAAGTAAGTAAGTGTATGGTTAAAGTCTTCTTTACCCGGTATTTGCATGGCTAAATTAAATTGACCGCCCATTTGCGATTTTTGATCAATTAACGTGACGTTATGCCCTTTTTGAGCCAAGTAACAACTTGCTGATAAACCAGCAGGACCTGCACCGACAACTAATACATTTTTAGCTTTAGCTGCTTGCTCTAGCGGGTAATCTAGCTCAAATGCAGCTTGTGGATTAACTAAACACGTAGCACGTTTATTTTTAAATACGTGATCTAGACAACCCTGGTTACAGCCAATACAAATATTGATTTGTTTAGATTGATTGTTTACGTACTTATTAAAAAACTCAGGATCAGCTAATAATGGACGTGCCATCGAAATTAAATCAGCCTCGCCTGCATTTAAAATATCGTTAGCAATTTCTGGAGTATTAATTCGGTTAACAGCAATCACAGGGACATTAACTACGTCTTTTAAACGCTTTGATGCTTCTTTAAATGCACCCGGTGGCACCATACTCGCAATAGTCGGTACACGCGCTTCGTGCCAACCAATACCAGTGTTAAATATATCAACACCCGCTTTTTCAAGTTCGGTAGCCTGAATAACAACTTCCTCTGGTGTTGAACCGTTTGGAATCAAATCAATGACCGACAATCTAAAAATAATTAAGAATTTTTCAGATACTTTTGCTCTTACAGCTTTAACTATTTCAAGTGCAAGTCGCATTCTATTTTCTAAGCTGCCACCAAACTCATCATCGCGTTTATTGGTATGAGGCGCCATAAACTCATTAATCAAATACCCTTCAGAACCCATGACTTCTACGCCATCGTAGCCGGCTTTTTCAGCCATATAGGCAGAATGCGCAAAGTCTTTAATTGTTTTTTTAATCGAGCCAAGCGACATCGCTTTAGGTTTATAAGGATTAATAGGTGCTTTTATTGCACTTGGTGCTTGATTGAAAGGATGGTATGCATAACGTCCAGCATGTAATAATTGCAAACAAATTTTTCCACCGTGTTTATGCACAGCATCTGTGTAAGCGCGATGCTTAAACACATCGTAATAACTATTAAATGAGGAAGAAATAGGTGTTAGCTTGCCACGTAAATTAGGGCTGTATCCGCCTGTAATTAACATCGCGGTGCCACCTTTTGCACGTGCTTCATAAAATGCACGTAAGCGTTTGCGGTTATGCCAGCCCTCTTCAAGGCCTGTATGCATTGAGCCCATAACCAAGCGGTTACGTAATTGTGTGTGTTTTAGTTGTAATTGTTGTTCTAACATCTTGTGCCCCGTTAACTGGTCTAACCTGTATACATTAGCTAATTCTGCTTTAATGGCAAGTAATAAGCAATATGTGCATGCATTTAATTAAAAATAGCTGTAAAAACTTACGTTTATATAGGTTCATAAACACTTCGTTACGATTTAGCAGTTAAATTTATTTTTATTCTAGGCTAAGATGGAACTAATGTATTAACTGTACCAAATTAAGGAGCTATTTTGATAGCAAAGGTATTTAAAGGTATTTGGGCTGGAATTAATTTTTCTCGTCGCTTAATACTAAACATTTTGTTTTTATTACTGGTAATTGTTTTCTTTGTGTCACTCTCAAGTGACGATGATCAAATAATAGTTGAAAATGGCTCTGTACTCAGGCTTAACTTAAATGGCCCTATTGTTGAAGAGAAAACATATATAGACCCAGTTGAAGCCGCAATTAGTGATGCAACTTCTGGTTCTGAAGCACCAAGCGAAATATTACTCGACGATATTGTTGAAGTAATAAACGAAGCGACTAAAGACGATCGTATCTCGGTGATATTGCTTGATTTACAAGAGATGCCTAAAGCACATTTAAATAAACTTAAGCAAATTACAAAGGCTATTGATGCCTTCAAGCAAGCTGGCAAAAAAGTAATTGCATCGGGTTATTACTATACTCAAGCACAATACTATATTGCATCGCATGCTGACGAAATAGCTATGCACCCATACGGCAGCGTAGGTATTGAAGGTTATGGCATGTACCCGCTTTACTTTAAAGATGCACTTGAAAAGCTTGAAGTAACGCAGCATATTTTCCGTGTTGGTACATTTAAGTCAGCAGTAGAACCTTTTATTCGTAACGACATGTCTGAAGCAGCTAAAGAAGCTAACCGCGTTTGGTTAGGCGCTCTTTGGAGCGAATACAAACAAGATGTTGCCGCTGTTCGCCCGTTTGATGAGTCAAATTTTGACGAAACAATGGACGTATATCTAGAAAAAATGAAAGCTGCCGATGGCGATGCAGGTAAATATGCACTTGATCACCAGTGGGTTGACTCTTTAAAAACAAATCAGCAAGTTCGTAAACAATTAATTGATTTAGTAGGCACACAAGAAGATGGTAAGACATTTAAGCAAGTTTCATTTCGTGAATACTTAAGCTTAATTAAACCGCCTATTGAAATTGATAACCCTATTACCGAAAAAGTAGCGGTAGTTGTTGCTAAAGGTACGATTGTTGATGGTGAGCGTAAAGCAGGCGAAATTGGGGGTGACTCTACAGCTGCCCTACTTCGTAAAGCACGCCTAGATGATAAAGTTAAAGCGGTTGTACTACGTATAGACTCTGGTGGCGGTAGTATGTTTGCCTCTGAAGTTATTCGTGCTGAAGTATTAGCCCTTAAGGCTGCTGGTAAACCTGTTATTGCTTCAATGAGTTCTGTGGCTGCATCAGGTGGTTATTGGATTGCCTCTGCTGCAAACGAAATTTGGGCAGCACCAAGTACAATTACAGGCTCAATTGGTGTATTTGGTACGTTTATGACATTTGAGAAAACCTTATCGAAAATTGGTGTTTATTCAGATGGCGTTGCAACAACCGAAATGGCTGGCTTTTCTATCACTCGTCCACTAAATGAAAAGATGGGTCAAGTAATTCAAATGAACGTTGAGGAAGCATACGGTCGCTTTTTAAATGTTGTTGCTGATGCGCGTAATATGACGCCTGAGCAGGTTGACAAAATTGCCCAAGGCCGCGTATGGATTGCATCTCAAGCACTTGAACTAGGTTTGGTTGATAAGCTAGGCGACAAACAAGGTGCGATTGAAGCCGCTGCTGCACTTGCCAAGCTTAATCATTATGAAGTTAAAACTATTAAACAAGATTTAAGCTCGCAAGAAAAAATGATTCAAAACATTTTTGGTAATGCGTCTATTAAATCTATGCTTGGTTTGCAAACACAAAAAACATCTGTGTTAGCAACACAAGCTAATTTACGAAGTGTTATTAACCAATTAAGTACTGAAGTTGAAAACCTTAAAGATTACAACGATCCACAAGGTGTATACGCACGCTGTTTAGTGTGTAACGTTGCACAATAAAAGTGCATAGCTTCACCTAATCAGCTGTATTTAAAGCTGCTTAACGTTATACTAGGCCCAGTTTTTTTACTGGGCTTTTTTTATGAAACGTAAACGCATTTATATCGCTTATACTGGCGGTACTATAGGTATGAAAAAATCGAGTCGAGGCTATATTCCAGCTGAAGGTTTTTTAACAGAAACCGTAGTGAATAACGCAGAATTTAATCGTGATGAAATGCCTTTGTTTGATATTCACGAATACTGCCCTCTTATAGATTCTTCAGACATGTCTCCAGAGCATTGGCAACTCATTGCTAATGATATCAAAGATAAATACCAAGATTATGATGGTTTTGTGGTGCTCCATGGCACTGATACTATGGCGTATACAGCCTCAGCGCTGTCATTTATGTTCGAAAATTTGACTAAACCTGTGATTGTAACCGGCTCACAAATTCCGCTCTCACAATTACGTTCTGATGGCCAAGTAAACTTACTTAATGCCATGTATTTAGCTGCAAATTATCCTATTGCTGAAGTAAGTCTCTTTTTTAATAACCAACTGTTTAGAGGTAATAGAGCAACTAAAGCACACGCGGATGGGTTTAATGCTTTTGCCTCGCCGAATCTAGACCCTCTCGCGTTATCGGGTATTAATATTCAACTTATTAAGGGTCAGCTTAGCCCATATGTTGAAAATGAGCTGCAAGTTACACCTATTACACCTCAACCTATCGGGGTGCTTTATTTGTACCCAGGCATTAGCCAAGAGGTAGTTAAAAGCTTGGTCAATGGCAATATTAAATCACTGGTGCTACTGAGTTTTGGTGTAGGTAATGCACCACAAGATCCGAGCTTTTTGTCAATACTCGAAGAAGCAAGTAAACGTGGCGTCGTAATTGTTAACTTAACTCAGTGTTTAAAAGGTCATGTAAACATGGGTGGCTATGCAACAGGTAATGCGCTATTAAATATTGGTGTAATAAGTGGGTACGATATGACCCTTGAAGCATGTTTAACTAAGTTACATTATTTATTTAGCCAAAAGCTTGAAGTCGAAACGATTCGTCATTTAATGCAAGATAACTTGCGTGGTGAGTTAAGCCGTTAATTTTTACGGGCTAAAAATACAAAAGGCACGCTAAATAGCGTGCCTTTATCGTTTTAAACAACTGTTTTTTATCTAACTTTAGCGTCTATATCTACTAAATCAGTTAAATGACACATTTCACCACTGTGGGTTTTTATGCCATGCTCACCAAAGTAATCACGCTGGGCTTGAACTAAATGCCCATTACTCGGTGTAGTTAATGTTGCTAAATACGTTTGTGTAGCTCCCAATACAGGGAATGCTAAACCAGTCATTATTGCTTGACCGGTAATTTTGCGCAAAGAGTTAGACTCTTTTTCAAGAGTGTCAATAAATTCAACACCTTGTGCAACGCTATCAAGGTAGTCAGCACGGATTATACAACCAGCGCGCCATGTTTGAAGCGTTTTAGATAAATCTACTTTCCACTGATGAGTACGTGATGCACCTTTAATTAGCGCTAAACCTTGACGATACGCAAGTAAGCTTGCAAGTAAGAACGCGTCTTTTAGCTCTTCTAAATCAATTTCAACATTGTTCGTTGATTTAGATGCATATGTCATCTCTTGTGCAGCCGTTGTGTTGCATGCATTAGTTAAATGACGAGCTTGAACAGCAGCAACAAGTGAAGGGACAGCAATACCAAGTTCGAGTGCATTTTGCGCAGTCCAAAGACCAGTGCCTTTAGCGCCAACTTTATTATCAATTAAGTCCGCAAGCGGTACATTATTATGATTTTCAAGTGACAATATATGGCTAGAAATAGACAGTAAGTAACTATTTAATTGACCTTCTGACCAGTCATTAAATATCTCAGCTACTTCTTTTGGAGAACGATTAGTACCTAAACGAAGTAATTGGTACACTTCTGCAATAAGTTGCATCAGTGCGTATTCAATACCGTTGTGAACCATTTTTACAAAATGACCACTTGCTGATTGGCCAACACGTGCAAAACATGAATCGCCATTATAGCTAGCAGCTACTTTTTCAAACCATGGCTCAATACGTTCCCAACCACCTTCAGAACCACTTGCCATCATTGCAGGACCATGGCGAGCGCCTTCTGCACCGCCAGAAATTCCCATAGTGGCAAATTCAAATTTATTTTGGTATTTGAGTTTACGCGTTATACCGTCTTTATAATTACTATTGCCGCAATCGACTATCATATCGTTACAATTAACGCCGGCCTCTACAAGTTCATTACAAACTGTATCAACTAACTCACCAGCAGGAACAAGTAATAAAATAGAACGAGGTGCCTCTAAACGCCTTACCATGTCACTTAAATCAGAGACAATGTGAAGCCTATCAGCCATGCCTTGTGATTTGGCACAACTTAGTAACTCTTCACCCGCATGTGGGTTTTTATCATAAGCGACTAGCGTTATCCCTTTTTCAATCAAGTTTAGGGCAAGATTTTTTCCCATAACGCCTAACCCTACTAATGCAACTTGCATCTAGTGTCCTCCTCGGTAACAACTATTTGGTTAGAAAATTCAGTGTATAAATTAAATAATACCGCGTGCATTATACTCATACAGTCATAAAATACTAACTATGAGCCCATACAACATGCTTTTTTATTACAGATAAATAAGCTACGTAATTATATCAAACATCAATGCTCTCGGGGTGACTAAAAGCAACGCTAATTGAAATTAAGATCATTGACGCATTCTGACACCGGTGTCATAATGATGACACAATAGTTTTGTATAAAATAGTGGCAAACCTTTGAAGTTTGCACATAGTTAAAATATTTTAATCTAATATAGATATTTTAATTCAACAAAATAACGTCAACATGCTTTCACCAAGCAAACAGGAGAAATTGATGCTAAGACGCACGAAAATAGTCGCTACCCTTGGACCTGCTACCGATAGAGATAACAACTTAGAAAAAATTATTATCGCTGGGGCTAATGTAGTACGTTTAAACTTCTCACATGGTGTTGCCCAAGATCATAAAGACCGTGCGCAAGCTGTACGCGATATTGCAAAAAAATTAGGCAAGCATATTGCTATTCTTGCTGACCTTCAAGGCCCTAAAATCCGCGTTTCTACTTTTAAAGAAGGTAAAGTAACGCTTTCTGTGGGTGCAAAGTTCACTCTTGATGCAAAAATGGAAAAAGGCGAAGGCGATGTTAACTCTGTAGGTATTGATTATAAAGAATTACCTAACGACGTTAGCCCTAACGACTTACTACTCCTAAATGACGGCCTTATTCAACTAACTGTTGATGAAGTAGCTGGGCACTTAGTACATTGTACTGTAACTGTTGGCGGTGTTTTATCTAACAATAAAGGTATTAACCGTTTAGGTGGTGGCTTAACTGCTCCAGCATTTACTGAAAAAGATAAAGAAGATTTAATAACTGCCGCTGAAATTGACGTAGATTACATTGCCGTATCATTCCCACGTAGTGGCGACGATATGCGCTACGTACGCTCACTTGCTGAAGCTGCTGGTTCAAAAGCACAACTACTTGCAAAAATTGAACGTGCTGAAGCCGTTGAAACACAAGAAGCTGTTGATGACATCATTCTAGCGTCTGACGCTGTAATGGTTGCCCGTGGTGATTTAGGTGTTGAAATTGGTGATGCAGCTCTTATGGGCAAGCAAAAACTAATTATTCGTCGTGCTCGTTCATTAAACCGTACTGTAGTAACAGCAACGCAAATGATGGAATCGATGATCGATAACCCTATGCCTACACGTGCAGAAGTTATGGATGTTGCAAATGCTGTTCTTGATGGAACAGATGCTGTAATGCTTTCAGCTGAAACAGCTGCTGGTGATTACCCTGAAGAAACTGTTGCAACTATGGCACGTGTTTGTTTAGGTGCTGAATCTCAAAAAGAAACGCATGTTTCTAAGCATCGTTTAGATAGTCGTTTTTCTAACAATGCAGAATCTATCGCACTTTCTGCTATGTATGCAGCTAATCACTTAGATTCTGTTAAAGCTATCATCACGCTTACTGAATCTGGTAGCACGGCTAAATTAATGTCACGTATCAGCTCTGGCTTACCAATCTACTCGCTTTCACGCCATGCGAGTACATTAGGTCAAACAGCACTTTATCGTGGTGTTTACCCAGTATTTTTTGATTCTACAAAAACTGAAAAAGACGGTATGGTAAAAGCCGCGCTTGATACTTTAGTTTCTCAAGGGTCTTTACAGTCTGGCGATACAGTAATTATTACTCACGGTGACTCAATGGAAACTGTGGGTGCAACTAACACAATGAAAATTGTAACTGTTGCGTAATTAAACGCCGAATATAAAAAATGCGAACTTAGCTCGCATTTTTTGTACCTGTAATAAAAGCGTTGGCTTTAACTTGCTAATGCCGCTTTAACCTTATCTCGATAGCTACGGCTCACTTTTAATTCTTGTCCGTTTTCAAGTACTAATAAATACTCGCCACTTACTTGTGTAACCAGCTTACTAATTTGTTTTGTGTTTACTATCGCACTGCGGTGTACACGCACAAATAACTGAGGGTCTAGCTCTTGCTCAAGCTCTTTCATTGTTTTACGAAGTATATGCGTTTGTCCATCTTCACAATGTAAACACATATAGTCACCTGCAGCATCAACCCATTGGATAGTCGCTACAGGTACCCGTATAATTTCACCCTGCTCTTTTACTGCAAGCGATTCTGGGTAACGTCTATCTGTTAAGGTATCGCCAGTGGCTAATTTTTTTAATATTTCTTCGCAATTATTACCAGTAATACCGGCTACAAAACTCGCTAGTTTTTTCTTATGGGCGTTGTCTTGCTGCGTTTTTAAATAAGTATGCACTTTTTCTACCGCCTGTTTTAATCTGTTATCATCAACGGGTTTTAAAATGTAATCGAGAGCATGAATTTCAAATGCTTTTACAGCAAACTGATCAAAAGCAGTTACAAATACAATAGCAGGTAGTACTTTTGTACTTTCGCTAAGCGCTCTTGCCACCTCAAAGCCATTCATACCTGGCATCTGAATATCTAAAAAAACCAAATCGATTTTCTCGCTTTGGCACATTTCAATTGCATCAGCGCCTGAACTACACAATTTAATTACTTCAATATCAGAATATTCTTCAAGTCTTACCGCTAAACCTTTTCGCGCTAACGGTTCATCATCAACAATGAGTGTTTTTATTTTAGTCATTTTTCACAGCCTTCTCAAAAGGTACTCGCAGATTAACTTTTAATCCACTTGGCGTATTATGTGATAATACAAACGAATAATTATTTTCATACAACGTTTTTAATCTATCTTTGGTGTTAGCAACACCTACACCTTGAGCGTTAACTAATTGGCCATCAAGTATTTCAGTGCCTGGGCCGTTGTCACCCACTTCTAGTAATAATTCATTCGCAAATACTTGTGCTTTAATATCAATTACACCACCTTCTGTCAGATGGGCAATGGCATATTTAATCGCGTTTTCTATAATTGGTTGCAAAATTAAGCTCGGTACTAAAGCCTCTTTTGCTTGCTCGCTAATATCTACATTTACTTTCAATCGCTCATCAAAACGGACGCGCTCTATTTCTAAATAAAGCATGAGAGCATGTAGCTCTTGCTCAAGCGGTACTTTTTTAATTGGATCGGTATTAAGTGTGTAACGTAAAAAGTCACTTAACCTTGCTACCATTAAGTTAGCATCTTTGTTTTCTTTAACCAAAATTAAAGTAGAAATAGCGTTAAGTGTATTGAATAGAAAATGGGGGTTGAGCTGATACCTGAGCATTTTTAGTTGCGCTTCGTGTGCCATCGTTGTGGCCTTTAACGCTTTTTGTCGCTCACTTTGTAATAACTGATAATATTTAACGCCAAAGTACAAACCACTCCAACATAAAATAATATAAACCGAATCTAAACCTTGCTGCAGGTAATAAAACCACTCCTCTGGTCTATAACCATGGCGGTATATTTCCCATAGATTGAATTTTTGAACGACAGCCCATAGAGTGCCCGTTATATAAGAGGCACCAAATACTACAATCATTAACACCCAGGGCGAGGCATTCCAAATTTTACGGTAAATATACCTAAGCGGCACTGTCATCAAACAACCAGCGTAAGCATTCAATAAAATAACAAATACATATATATCACGCATTTCAAATACTTTAGAGCCGATATAATTTACTAACGCGTAACCAATCCAGCCCGCGATTTGCAAAAGCCAAAAAAAACGTTGCCTGTTATCGACTAAAGATTGCCAGTTCAAAATAGATGTTTACTCCGTATGGTTAAAGCTAATTCCATAAAATAGGCGTTTGTTATTTTTATTATTTTTACCTATGTAGGGCTAATTTTCACAAAATTAGGTAGTCTTATTATATAGATTTATGAGTTTGCATAGCACTACAGCTTGCCTTGCTTTTTAAGAGTCTTACCGCAAACAAATAGTCGAGACACTAAAAAAGCGAAAGGTTATCCGCCTTCCGCTTTTTAAATATCAATAGCCTTGTGTAAATTAAGCTAGTTTATCTGATGCTACTTTGTAGGTTGGATCTTCAATCACATTCACTTCAACTAAATCTCGTGCTTTATGAAGCAACTGCGTACAGTCTTTACTTAAGTGACGTAAATGAAGTTGTTTACCTGCTTTTGTGTATTTGTCAGCAAGTGTATCAATTGCTTCTATTGCACTGTGGTCAGATACGCGGCTGTGTTTAAATTCAACAATCACATTTTTAGGATCATTTTTCACATCGAATAACTCAGAAAAGTTTTTAACAGAGCCAAAGAATAACGGACCATGTAGTTCGTACACCTTAGCGCCTTCCTGATCAATGTAGTTAGTTGTATATATCTGCTTCGCATGCTGCCAAGCAAATACTAGAGCCGATACAATAACACCCACACATACAGCAATCGCTAAATCAGTAATAACCGTCACGCCCGACACAAGAACAATTACAAATGCATCAGATAATGGTACGCGCTTCATCATTTTAAAGCTTGCCCATTCAAATGTACCAAGTACTACCATAAACATAACACCAACAAGTGCAGCTAATGGGATCATTTCAATTAAGCTAGAGGCAAAAATAATAAAACCAAGTAGCATAAGTGCAGCGCTTATACCTGATAAACGAGAGCGACCACCTGAATTTATATTGATCATTGATTGACCAATCATTGCACAACCACCCATTGCACCAAACATACCGCAGGTAATATTTGCAGCACCTTGACCAATACATTCTTTATTACTATGACCACGGGTTTCTGTAATCTCATCAATTAAGCTAAGCGTTAATAATGATTCAATTAAACCAATAGCCGCTAAAATAAGTGCATAAGGAAAAATAATTTGTAGCGTTTCGAAAGTAAACGGCACCATAGGAATATGAAATTCAGGCAAGCCGCCAGCGATTGTTGCAGCTTCGTCTCCAGTCATTCCTTTTAAGAAATCTAATACTGTATGCGCTTCTAAATCAAATCCAATCACTAATCCAGTTACAGTTACAATAGCAACTAGAGATGAAGGCACTGCTGTAGTCAATTTTGGCAAAAAGTGGATTATTGCCATGGTTAATGCAACTAAGCCAAGCATGATAAATAATGGATTACCTGTCATCCATTCTTGTCCGCCCATACCATCTGGCACTTTAAACTGCCCTAGCTGAGCTAAAAATATAACAATTGCTAACCCGTTTACAAAACCAAGCATTACCGGATGAGGAACCATACGGATAAACTTACCGAGCTTAAATACACCCGCGAGAATTTGCAGTATTCCCATCAGCAACACAGTTGCAAATAGATACTCAACACCGTGATCAAGCACTAAACTTACCATAACAACAGCTAGTGCACCGGTTGCACCTGAAATCATACCAGGGCGACCACCAAAAATAGCCGTAATTAAACCAACGATAAACGCGGCATATAGACCAACCAAAGGTTCTACATTTGCAACAAAGGCAAACGCAACTGCTTCTGGGACTAAGGCTAACGCCACAGTTAATCCAGATAGAATATCGTTTTTAGCAGAGCTAGGCGCCCTACTGAGTAAGTTAAACATTGAGGTCCTCAAATGGTGTAATGGGTATCAAAAAAAGCGCTAAATTCTACCAAATTAGCGCTCAGTTAACAATTATCATTATGTGGTTAAGCTAAACTAAAAATGGTTTAGCTTTTAAAAGAAGTGCTTTTACAAAGGAAGGGAAGTACTGCGTTTTACACATGTCATTGTTACATTAGAATGTACTTCTTGGACGTATTCTAAGCTTAGTAAATTATCGCGCACAAAATGCTCATACCCTTCTATGCCTTGTGAAATTATGCGTAGCATAAAGTCCATGGTACCAGCCATAGTGTAACACTCTGTTACCTCGTCGTAGCTCATGATCAGCTTTTCAAACTCAGCAAGATTCTTTTTACCGTGATTTGATAAACGCACATGTGCATATACAAGCATATCAAAGCCAAGTTTTTTCTCATCTAAAAGAGCCACTTTGCTTTTTATATAACCATCTTGCTCTAGCTTAGCGATTCGACGCCAGCATGGAGATTGAGACAAGCCTACTTTATCTGCAATTTCTGCGGTTGATAAACTAGCATCTTGTTGTAAAAGTGCCAATATTTGGCGATCTACGTGATTTAGAGACATTTTATTTCTTATTTATCAAATAAACTGGTTAAATTATACAACCATTTTAAAACTCAGTCTGCTTATTTTTAATGTTTATGCAGTTTGTAAACTTAAAATAAGCAACTTAACCAAACTTACCACTTACAAAAGGATTTGTTTTCTTTTCAAACCCCACCGTAGTGTCGCTACCATGTCCTGCCAATATTTTAGTATTATCAGGTAAGGTTAAAATATGCGTCTTAATCGACTCTATAAGTTGTTCACTGTTCCCCTTAGGAAAGTCAGTGCGCCCTACTGAGCCTTTAAAAATAACGTCACCGACAATAACGCACTCATAGTCTGGTTGGTAAAACACTATATGACCGGGTGTATGCCCCGGGCAATGTTTCACTAAAAAGCTAAGTTTACCTACGCTCACGGTGTCATTATGGTTTAGCCAAATATCCGGATAAAACGGTTCAATGGGTTTAAATCCAAACATCTGTGCTTGCATAGGTAAGTTTTCAAACCAAAAGTACTCATCTTTTTGTGGACCAATAATTTGTACGTTAAATTGATTTCGTAAAATATCAGCCCCACCCACATGATCTAAATGCCCGTGCGTTAACCAAATAGCACTTAATGCTAGTTTATGCTCATTAAGGACCATTATTATTTTATCAGTGTCGCCACCTGGGTCGATAACCACAGCGTGTTTAGTTTCGCTACACCAAATAATACGGCTGTTTTGTGCAAAGGCAGTGACAGGTATAGTTATGATTTCCATATTAAATTTCTTTACTTTTTTGATCTGGAATAACAACTTCTTCTTCGAATGACATAAGTATTGGATACTTTAAGTACGCTTGATCATAAAATGGACTTTGTTCATATAACCAGTTTAATCGAGCTTCTGCGTCACTCGCGAATGATTTATCTTTAAGTTTTTCATCAAACTTAAGCGCAAGCTTTGGGTTATCTTTTAGCATTTGGCGTGCATACGGAATTAGCGCATAGTTTTCCATGTACTCGGTACGCTGAAAAATAGTATTAAACTCACCCCACGCAAAAAATGAATCAGGAGCTTCTGGGTGCAATAAATGCACAGCAAGCTCACCTGCTTTTTGTTGAGTATTGACTTGATACCAACCATCTAAATCTACATTTATAGCAGGGACGTAATCAAAAGTTGCTGATACTCTAAAACGCCCTTCAAATGGTGCTTTATCAAACGTGTAGTCAGCCACCTTTGCAACTTTCAAAGGCTGTGTGTTTGCCCCTTCAAGTTTATTAATAGAGACACCATGTAACTTTAGTTTCTCAATAATGTTGCTATATACAGGCGGAATAAAAAAAGCTTTAGGTACTTCAACTGTATGTTGTACATCTTTTTGCCAATAAATAGGTAAGTCAGTATATGTATGTGCTTTACCCAAATACTTCACTTCATTTTGACCCGAAAGTGAATTCATGCTTGATGAATATTCAATACCTTTAAACTGCGCAATCGTATCAGCTTGCTTGGCATAGCCACGCTTTACTATTAACTGTTTAGGAACAAATTCTTGTTCTTTTTTTACTGCATTAGCTAATTCATGACTGTGCTTTGATAGCGCAGTAATAGCACCATCTAAAAATACATAAGTTCCCAATACACGTTGCTTGTAAGGCTTCAATGAATGATTTTCGACTAAAATAGTCGGCAATGACTTTAAATCCCCCCAACCATTTGAAAAACGTGGCGTAGCAACCCAGCCCGCTAACCCTTTTTTAAAGTCGCGCTTGTCCATAACAAAAACAAGTGGTCCTGGGATGTGTCCTTGCTTCGCTAGCGTATCGTCAATGAGAGGTTTAAAAAACTGGTTTAATGTATCTGATACCGCAGGCGATTCGCTCGAAAATACCGGATTGTAACCATAAGTCACATCGTATTGGTAATCTGCGCCGTCGGTAACGTGTACATCAATGTATAAATTTGGGTTGTAGTCGTTAATAACCTTTAAAACACTTCTAACTTCTGGGGTATCTAATTTAGTAAAATCACGATTTAAATTAAGGTTATTAGCATTTGTTCTAAAGCCCATTTTTGCAGGGCCCCGTTGATTAATGCGATTGAATGCACTGCTACGTTCGTGGCCATCTACATTTAAAATAGGAATAAATAATATGTTTACCTTTTTTAAAATGTCACGGCGCTTACCCGTCGCTATATCTCTGAGTAACATAAACATGGCATCTTTACCGTCTATTTCACCAGAATGTATTCCTGCCTGGATAAAAATAGTTGGCTTAGTGCTATTAGCCATTTGCCTTGCTTCAAAAAAACCTTGCTCACTGGCAATTAGCATTTTTATTGCACGCTTACTATTACTATAGCCAATGGTTTGAGATTGAAACTGAGTAGGGTTTGCAGCAACTAACCTATCTACAAATGCCATTGTATTTGCATAATCGGGCGACGCTTCACCTGCAGATAACTCAAAGTCAGTAGTTAACGGCCCTTGTTTTTGTAAAAGCTCTACGCTTTTCCCCTGCCACTCAATGAGTGGAGGTAAGTGTGCGTCATACGCCACACTTGCAGATAAAATGAGTAAACTTGCAAACATAAAATTCTCTAACAAACGCCTTAATTATATAAATTATATCAACTAAATTTTTTATAATGAGGAAACTGCGGTGATTCAACAAAAAAATGCAGCCAAATACATTTCACTCATTCACACCTGTGTTTTTAGGCTTTATAACCTTATTAAGTATTATACCAATGTGCAATAATACTTAATCATTTTGCGGGGCTAAACATGTCGCTACCTGCGTTAAAAAACTCTCATTTATGACTGCATGGATGCAGAAGGTAGAGCAATGCGGGAGCAATTGCTGAGAACAACTAAATAGCGAATTTTTTGCCTAGCTATCAACACGTTTTTCCGCCCTCAAAATAGATCATTTAATTAAGCGAATTAGTATTACTCATTGGGTTAAGTTACTAAATTACAGGCACAAAAAAAGGAGCCATAGGCTCCTTTTTAATACTTATATAAAAAAGCTTAAGCGGCTAGGCCTTCTTTTGCTTTTTCTACAAGCGCTGCGAATGCAACTTGGTCGTAAACAGCGATATCTGCAAGGATCTTACGATCGATTTCTACAGAAGTCTTTTTAAGACCATTGATAAAACGGCTGTAAGACAGACCATTTTGACGTGAAGCAGCATTGATACGTGCAATCCATAATTGACGGAAAGTACGTTTCTTCGCACGACGGTCACGGTAAGCGTATTGACCCGCTTTAGTAACAGCCTGGAAAGCTACGCGGTAAACACGTGAACGTGCTCCGTAGTAACCTTTTGCTTGTTTTAAAACTTTTTTGTGACGTGCACGTGCGACAACGCCGCGTTTAACTCTTGCCATTTCTAAAAACCCCTATTAAGCGAACGGTAACATACGTGAAACTAGACCATGGTCATTTTTATGAACCATCATCTTAGGACGTAGGTGTAACTTACGCTTAGAAGTTTTCTTAGTCAGAATATGACGAAGATGCGCTTGTTTACGCTTGAAACCGCCAGAAGCAGTCTTTTTGAAACGCTTAGCAGCGCCACTGTGACTTTTTAGCTTATAAGCCATTGCAATAACTCCAATTGTATTGCTTTTAAATTAGTAAGCAGGCGTGAGATATAATTCTATAGCTCCACTTTTAGGCCTAACTTACTGCCATGTTCCGGTGAAGACCCAACATAAATGCCGCAATCTTGCTTTAAGACCGGTTAACTCAGGTGAATATTCGCATATTGCTTGCAGACCTGAGCTAATTTCGGTGCGTATTATCGCTTAAAAATTATTTTTTAGCAACAGGCGCCATCATCATAACCATTTGGCGGCCTTCAACACGATTTGGGAAGGACTCAACTACTGCAAGCTCTTCTAAATCGGCTTTGATACGGTTTAATAATTCTATACCAATTTCTTGGTGAGCCATTTCACGACCACGGAAGCGGATAGTAATCTTAGCTTTATCACCAGCTTCTAAGAACTTACGTAAGTTGCGAAGCTTAACCTGATAATCACCTTCATCCGTACCAGGACGGAATTTGATTTCTTTTATCTGGATTTGCTTTTGCTTCTTCTTCTGCTCTTTTAGTTCTTTGCTTTTTTCAAAGATGAACTTACCGTAGTCCATGATTCTACAAACAGGCGGCTCAGCGTTTGGACTGATCTCAACAAGATCAACACCCGCTGCATCGGCCATAGTTTGCGCGTCTTGTAATGACTGAATTCCAGCTTGTTCGCCTTCAATGTCAATTAAACGAACTTCTTGCGCTGTAATTTCTTCGTTAATACGATTTTTTTGAGCTGTTTGTTGCCCTTTCTTGCCGCCTCTAATAGTACGTTCCTCCAAGAATATCAATAATATAAGCGTGTAAATGGCTGTTTGTTAATGCCTTACACGCTCGATTTTTACTGTCGATTTTTAATTTCTTCACTAATTTTAGCTACAAAATCATCAACATTAAATTTGCCAAGGTCTTCACCTGTGCGAGTACGCACTGCTACTTCTTGCTGTTCAACTTCTTTATCGCCAACAACAAGTAAATATGGAATACGCTTCAGTGTATGCTCACGGATTTTAAAGCCAATCTTCTCATTTCTCAAGTCAGCAGCGGCTCTAATTCCAAGTTTATTTAATTTTTGTACAACTTCTTTAACATAAGGAGCCTGTTTATCGGTAATATTCATAATTACCACTTGCTTTGGTGCAAGCCACGTCGGGAATAAACCAGCGTACTCTTCAGTTAAAATGCCAATAAAGCGTTCAATAGAACCTAAAATAGCACGATGTATCATTACAGGTGTACGACGCTCGTTATTTTCTGCTACATAAGTAGCACCTAAACGACCCGGTAATGCAAAGTCTAATTGCACTGTACCACACTGCCACGCTCTGTCTAAACAATCGTACAAAGTAAATTCAATCTTAGGACCGTAAAAAGCACCTTCACCTGGTAGGTAATCAAATTCTATGTCATTTAGCTTAAGAGCTTCGGCTAAAGCAAGTTCTGCTTTATCCCACATATGGTCTTCACCAATGCGTTGTTCTGGGCGAGTAGATAGCTTAACAACAATTTTCTCAAAACCAAATGTTTCATATGTATCATAAACCATCTTAATACACGCTGAAACTTCGTCCATTATCTGCTCTTCAGTACAGAAAATGTGAGCGTCATCTTGTGTAAAGCCACGTACACGCATTAAACCGTGTAGTGCACCTGATGGTTCATTACGGTGACAACAACCAAATTCAGCCATACGAAGTGGTAAATCACGGTACGATTTTAAACCTTGGTTAAAGATTTGCACGTGACCAGGGCAGTTCATTGGTTTAATTGCGTATTCACGTTTTTCAGACTCAGTGGTAAACATTGCTTCTGAATATTTTTCCCAGTGACCTGATTTTTCCCAAAGTGAACGGTCCATCATCATTGGACCTTTTACTTCTTCGTACTCATATTCGCGTAATTTTTCACGTACAAATTCTTCAAGCTCGCGGTAAATGCTCCAACCATCGTTGTGCCAAAATACCATGCCTGGCGCTTCTTCTTGCCAATGCCATAAATCAAGCGCTTTACCAATACGACGGTGATCGCGTTTTTCAGCTTCTTCAAGGCGCTTTAAATACGCTTTAAGTTGCTTTTTATCGCCCCACGCGGTGCCGTAAATGCGTTGTAGCATTTTGTTTTCTGAATCACCACGCCAATATGCACCCGCCACTTTCATTATTTTAAAGTTTTGGCAAAATTTCATGTTAGGAACGTGAGGTCCACGACACATGTCTACATATTCTTCGTGATGATATAACCCAGGACGGTCATCTTTAGCGATGTTTTCGTCCAAAATTTCTATTTTGTATGTTTCGCCACGCGCTTCAAATGTATCGCGTGCTTCTTGCCAGCTTACTGTTTTTTTCACTACGTCGTAGTTGGTTTTTGCAAGTTGCAGCATACGCTTTTCAATTGCTTCAAGATCATCTTGTGATAGTGAGTGTTCCATATCGATATCGTAGTAAAAACCGTTATCAATGGTAGGACCAATTGCCATTTTTGCGTCTGGGAAAAGTTGCTTGACTGCATGACCGATTAAGTGAGCACAAGAGTGACGAATGATTTCAAGGCCGTCATCGTCTTTAGCGGTAATGATCTCAAGACGAGAGTCATCACTAATTAAATCACATGCATCAACACGGTCGCCATTTACACGGCCCGCAATGGTCGCTTTAGCTAAACCAGGACCAATGTCGTTTGCAACATCAAGCGTGCTTACAGGGTTTTCAAAACTACGTTGACTTCCGTCTGGAAGAGTAATAACTGGCATTATAAATCCTTGCTACAGTGGTGACACCTACAATGTATCACGTGTATTTTTAATAAATTAAATGAGAATGACTCGACAACGCTTTTACGAATAAGCATTGACTAATATATGTAGATGAGGAGTCTATTCAACTACAAAGATATATTGTCGCGTGCCGCGCATTTAATTACAAGTTTAAAGGGGTGAAATCGACCCGTTTTATCCACAAAATGTAGCTTTTAAAGCAAAAAAATCATTTTATTAAAATATAAAAGCATCAATGCATTAATTACGCGCCTACAGCTATACCCACACTCGCATTTTAATGTGCGTTGCGTATAATACTGCGTAATTAAGTTATTTTAGAGAATAGACATGAGAACATGTGGTGTAGAAATTACCGGTAGTGATGTACTACTTTGTATTTTAAGTAAAGATAATGACGTATTTGATATTCGCGATGTGCGCCAAACACGCTTTACCTTAGGTAACGGTAACGACACTGAAGTAATGCGTAAATTTCAATTCGATTTTGCAAAACTAATGCAAGATTACCAAATTGATTCTGTTGCAATTCGTGAGCGTCAGCCTAAAGGTAAATTTGCTGGCAGTGCAAAAGGCTTTAAAATGGAAACTGCAATTCAATTAATTGACAACTTAGATGTACGTTTATTTACTACAACTGAAGTTAAAGAGCAGTTAAAACGCAACCCCATCCCTATTGATTTTGAAGAAACAGGCCTTAAAAAGTACCAAGAAAATGCTTTTGTAAACGCTTACGTTTATATCATGAAAAAAACATACCGCAGCGACGAAATGTAAACTCATTACTCGTTTAAAAACGCGTACTTACATTGTAAGACGCGTTTTTTTGTGTCTAAAAAGTAGTATTAGCTTTTATTAATCTAATAATACATTAGTCTAACTGCACTTCTCTTTGTCGACAATATGTGTTTATTTTAACTTTGTAGTTTACATAACTCACACACATTTTCACGGAGAGAGCAATGCACACACACACTACCCCGGCAAAAGAAGTAGAGCAAACAAATCACTTGCCGTTATCCCAAAGCTACTTTAAAGGTATACAAAGCACACCTTTAACAAATTCAACTATAGGCGAGTACTTTGACTTTATTGTCGACAAAAGGCCAGAGGCGTTAGCTGTTGTAGTTCATCACCAAGGTATTAGATTAACGTATAAAGAATTTCAAAAAGAAGTTAATCAGCTTGCGAAGGGGTTACTTGCCCTTGGCGTAAAACCAGGTGAGCGCGTTGGTATTTGGTCTCCTAATAATATTGAGTGGTGCTTAACCCAATTTGCAACGGCAAAAATTGGCGCAATAATGGTGTGCATCAACCCGGCATATCGTCCTAACGAATTACAATATGCTTTAAATAGTGTTGAATGCTCAACTCTAATCACAGCATCAAATTTTAAAGGCAGTGATTACTTAGAAATGCTTAATGGTTTAGCGCCAGAACTTGCAACTTGCGATAAGTACACACTTAATTTAAAAGCACTACCCACTCTTAAAAATATAATCCGCATTGGCGATGAAGCATCTCCTGGTATGCACTCTTTTAATGATGTTATTAACTTGCCAACAGCAGCTCATGAGCTTGAATTAAAAGCAATAGGTGAAAACTTAAATGCTGATCAAGACATCAATATACAATTTACATCAGGTACAACAGGCAACCCAAAAGGCGCAACGCTCACTCATAAAAATATTTTAAATAATGCGCTATTCGTCGCCGAATCTATGCACTTTACGAGCGATGACAAGTTATGTATCCCTATCCCGTTATATCATTGCTTTGCAATGGTATTGGGTAGCTTATTGTGTGTTAGTAAAGGTGCAGCAGCCATTTACCCTAGTGATTCGTTCGATGCAAAAACCACGCTTGATGTAGTTCAACAAGAAGGATGTACAGCGCTGCACGGTGTACCTACTATGTTTATTAGTGAGCTTGAGCTGAGTAACTTTAACGATTATGACCTAAGTACTTTACGCACGGGTGTAATGGCAGGCTTTACATGCCCAGAGCAAGTAATGCGCAAAGTACAAACACAAATGAACATGCATCAAATACTGATTGCTTACGGGCAAACGGAGTGCAGCCCCATAAACAACATTACCGAAACAGACTCTTCAATAGAGCGGCAAGTAACAACGGTTGGCCGCGCACTTGCCCATACCGAGGTTAAAATAATTGACGAGCTGGGTAACATTCAAAAAATTGGTCAACCTGGCGAAGTGTGTAGTAAAGGTGCAGGCATAATGCGCTGCTATTGGAATGACGAAGCTAAAACAAAAGCCACAATAGATGACGAAGGTTGGCTGCACTCTGGCGATTTAGGTGTCATGGATACAGAAGGGTTTGTTACGATTGTTGGGCGTATAAAAGATATGATTATTCGCGGAGGCGAAAACATTTACCCTCGAGAAATAGAGGAAGTACTTTACACCTACCCGGGCATTCAAGATGCTGCCATATTTGGTATAACCGATGAAAAGTATGGCGAGGAAGTGTGCGCTTGGATCCAACCAAAAGAAGATGCTGTACTTGATGAGCAAGCAATTCGTGACTTTTTAAAAGACAAACTAGCCTACTTTAAAATGCCACGACATATCCGTTTCGTAGAAAACTACCCAATGACAGTAACAGGTAAACTGCAAAAATTTAAAATGCGCGAGCAAATGCAAGAAGAGCTAAGCGACAACGCTTTTTCCTAGTTTCGTCTTTAAGTAACTGAGGCTCTGGGTAGGGAATTTATCTCAGAGCTATGTTCAGAGCTAGCAGCGCTAAATTTACGTATGTTAGGACTAATACTAAAAAGCACAGCCAATTGGCTGTGCTTTTTATGTACTGAATTTATTATAAATTCAACATTCTCTTTTTTAAACGTTCTAAATCAATCGCACTCGAGCGCACTGTTAATTTAATATGGCTGTATTCATATTCTTCTTTAACAACACTCATACTCGATCGGATTTCGCCCACAATACCTTTAGCTGTGTACGGTATAACAATCTCTTCTTCAATCATGTCCTCTTGAGCAATACCAATAATGTATTTGTGCAGTTTACTAATATCATCTGGATTACGTGTAGAGGTCATCATCGCATCAGGAAACTCATCCATTAGCGACTGCTGTTGATCAGTACTTAATTGGTCTGACTTATTCAGTACTAATAATTTTTTGCTACCTTCTACCCCAACTTCTGCCAGTACTTTATGTACTACTTCAAGTTGTGAGCGAAAAGAAGGATCTGAAGCATCTACAACATATAACAGTAACGACGCATCATGTGCCTCAGCGAGCGTTGAATGAAATGAAGCAACCAAATCATGAGGTAATTTTTTAATAAAACCAACCGTATCTGAAACCAATATACGAGGCTGGGTAATCGGATACAGCGCGCGAACAGTGGTATCTAGCGTTGCAAAAAGTTTGTTTTCGCCTTCTACATCACTACCTGTAATTGCGCGCATCATTGATGACTTGCCCGCATTGGTATAACCAATTAAAGCCACTGAGAATAGCTCAGAGCGCTGCGTACGTCTGTCCATCATTACATCTTGAACACTAACAAGTTCGCGCTTTAATTCTGCTAACTGATCGCGCACCTTACGGCGATTTAGCTCAAGTGTGGTTTCACCCGCACCTTTACCCATTTGGCGTTCTTTATCACCTGTTGATGTTTCACGAAGCCGTGGCGCGACATAATTAAGGCGAGCAATTTCAACTTGTAATTTTGCAGTTTTAGTACGCGCATGACGGCTAAATATTTCAATGATAATACCAGTGCGATCAAATACTTCTACACCTAATTGGTTCTCAACATTACGCAGTTGAGAAGGCGTTAAATCGCAGTCAAATACCACTACATCGGCACATGCAAACTCTAAATCGTTTGATGGAATTTCTGAGGATATTTCGGTTAAAGGGTCTTCATCAAGTAAATCATCTTCTTGCTCGTTTTCAACCATCCCTTTATTGCCGGTAAGGTGTGCTATTTCAGCTAGTTTTCCTGAGCCCAGTACATTAACTTTTTGGGTAGAACTTTGCTTTTGCGATTGTGTACCTACTACTTTAAAGCCTAATGTAGTTACCAAACGAGCAAGCTCTGCAAGCGATTCTGTTGCTTCGTCGCCTTTAAATTGTGGTGTACTAATAGAAATAAGTAACGCATTAGGAAGTGATGGTTTTGCAGTTAGTTGCATAATTTTTTATATGTTAATGCACCTAAAGTGCAAACCTAATTTTCATTCGAAAGTAACTTGATCCTACGCTGTTATGACCGAGCTTTACAGCGTTATAGCTTACGAATGCAATTATTATCTTTATTTTGCCAAAATTAGCGTTAATCTGTGAACTATTTGTGCGGGGGCAATATAATTTTTACACGCAAGTAAACCAATAAGTAACTTGGTGTTGTTATAAATGTATTTAATTATTAAGTGTTGGGGTTTACCATTGATAATAGGCTTTATGTAGCATTGCACCTACACAAGCCCATTAACTAAAAGCTAATTAGCTAAAACCAGTTACTAAGCAGACTCTTCTGGACGATGCTGCTTTTGTACGCCGGTTAAAAACAAACGTAATATTTGATCGTTACAAACACGGTAATGTTTGTTATCTACTTTACGAGAAAATGCGCTTAACTCATGCTTACTTAAATCAAAATCAACAAGTGCAAGTGTTGCTATAACATCTTCTGCTTTCATATTTAAAGCAATACGTAGCTTCATAAAGATAATATTGTTGTTTAGCTTTTTCTCTGGCTCTGGTTGCTCACCTTCGCGTTTGCCACGTTGGGTATTAATAAACCCATTTAAAAAGCTTGCAAACTCAGTATCACTTATTGGGGTAAAAGCCTCTTCACCTTCTTTAGTTAACCATGCAATTACTTGCTCTTTGGTGACCGTATGCTCTGCTGATGCAAAAACATTGACCATAGCAGTATCAGTTAAGTTAAAAGTGTAGCGAATGCGGCGTAAAATATCGTTATTAGTCAAAGTAAATCCCAAAGTGAGGTATAGCAACCAAGCAGTTATTGCTTAATTTTATATAAGCACCTAGTTTAACAGGTTTACTAATACCACCCTATAAATTTTTATCTGAGCTTCTTATACCTAGTTACCAAGCACCTTGGCAGGATCTACGCGCGTTGCTTGCCATGCAGGATAAATAGTGGCAAGTATCGCAAGCACAAACGTAACAATCACTGTAATACCAATGTCTTCAAGTACTAATTTACTTGGTAAAAACTCTATAAAATAAACGCCCTCAAGCGGATTGGCTCCAAATAATTGGCTTATCCACGTAAAAAGCTCACTTATATTAAGCGCTAATACCACGCCAATTAGTGTCCCTAATGCCACGCCTACAAATGCTTGCATTAAGCCTTGCATTACAAAGGTGGCTAAAATAGTACTGTCTTTCGCGCCCATGGTTTTTAAAATTGCGATATTGCCTTGTTTTTCGCGTACTTCCATCACCAAGGACGATACAATATTAAAACTGGCCACCGCTATAATTAAAAACACCACAATATAAACAATGGTACGCACCATTTGAATATCTTGATAAAGGCTGCCTTGGGTTCTAAACCAACTAGAAATATACACGTAGTCGTCAATAGTTTGGCCCACTCTTAGCGCTATTTGATGCGCCGAAAACACATCATCAACACTTAAACGCAGCCCTGTTACTTGGGTTTCATCGTAACCCAATGTTTGCTGTGCTTTGTTAAGATGTATAAATGCAGCGGTGCTATCAATCGGTCCGCCCATTTCTATAACACCTGCAAGGTTAAGTGTTACGCGTTTAGGCGCTAATAATGATTGACCTTTTTGACTAATTTGCGGAATAAGTAATGTAATGTTATCGCCTACTTTGGCGTCTAACTGTTTTACTATTTGTTTACCTAAAATTACATCGTCAAGGCCTAGCTGGCTGACTAATTTACCACTGGTAAACTGATTTACCGCCGATACATTACTCTCGAGCGATGGCTCAACACCTCGAATTTCTATCGCTTTTAGCTGGCTTTTATATTGCGCCATCCCATTCACTGCAATAAATGGCGCAGCCCCTGTTACATGCGGTTGTGTTTGTAAATCCTCAATTTTTTGCGACCAATTCGCGATGGGTCTACTTGGTGCTACATATTCAACCTGTGGCACAACACTTAGTAATCTATGTACTAGTTGCTGCTCAAAACCATTAATTACCGACAGCGCCACAATTAAAACCGCGACACCTAATAAAATACCAATAGTCGACGCTTTAGCGATAAAACTAACAAAGCCGTTTTTTTCATCATTGTGGCCTGAATAGGCTCTAAAACGTTTACTTAAAAATGCACTAAGCAACATGCTGCGACTCTTTAATAGCTAGTTTTCCATCGTCTAAATAAGCTATTTTGCCCAGCTTATCGGCAAGTTCTAAATCGTGTGTAACTACCACAAAACTGGTGTTTAAGCTTTGGTTAAGCTCATTAATTAAATCGTAAATTTTAATCGCATTTTGTTTATCTAAATTACCGGTTGGTTCATCAGCAAGCACAAGCGCAGGTTTTGTAACCAGTGCACGGGCAATAGCCACGCGTTGGCGCTCTCCACCAGAAAGCGCAGACGGTTTATGCGAGCTGCGATGTGCAAGGCCTACTTTTTCGAGCATATCGAGCGCTTGAGCTTTGGCTTCTTTTGCACTCAAGCCTTTAATTAATAATGGCATAGCCACGTTTTCGACTGCGCTAAACTCCATTAATAAGTGATGAAATTGATAGATAAAGCCCAAGTTTTGGTTTCTAAATGCGGCTTGCTCTGTTCGCGAAAGTTTTGCAACTTCTTGGTTTTTAATTTTAGCGCTACCTGAGCTTGCGGTATCTAATGTGCCAAGTATGTGTAAAAGCGTACTTTTACCAGAGCCAGAACTCCCTACAATAGCGAGCATTTCACCTTGCTGCAGCGCTAAATCAACACCTTTTAATACTTCAACTTGGTTGCTGCCATCTTGATAAACTTTACTTAAATTTTCACAACTAATTACTAAATCATTCATAACGTAATACCTCTGCTGGTTTTACTTTTGCGGCTTTACGCGCAGGATATAAGGTAGCTAAAAAGCTCATAGCAATACTGGCAAACGCTATTATTACTAAACTCAAAATATCAAATTTTACCGGAAGCTCTATACCTGCCAATAAGTTTAAGCCCACTAATGCAAGTAGCTCATTTATATATAAACTAAATATTACACCTAAAAATGCGCCTATTGCTGTACCAATTACGCCGTTATATAAGCCTTGCACCATAAACACTTTTTGCACTTGCGAAGGCGTTAAACCTAACGTTTGTAGTATGGCCACTTCACCTTGTTTTTCGCTTACCATCATGGTTAATGCCGATACAATATTAAATACAGCCACCAATACAATGAGGGCAAGCAACATAGACATAATGCGCTTTTCCATAGCAACGGCTGCAAATAGAGTACCTTGGGTACTGCGCCAATCACTATAATTATGATCTTGTAAAATACGCTGGCTTGCTTCAATAAACTCATCTAGTTCGAAAGGTTCGTGCAATGAAACACTTAAATTTGGGGCAGTGTTTTTATCCAGCTTTAATACCCGTTGTAGTGAAGCGCCACTTGTAAACGCAAGTGCCATATCTATCTCAGATCCGGTTTCGTATATTGCGGCCACTTTAAATAAACGCTGGCTGGGTACTCGCCCAAGAGGTGTATATGTTGAAGCATTAGGCATAATAACGCGAAGCTTATCACCCACGCTAACGCCTAATTTACGACTCAAATAACGGCTTATAGCAATGTTGTAATTTTTGTTTAATACAGTTTTCCAATCGCCTTGCACTATTTTATCGGTAATTTTATACAAAGACCCGCTGTCGTTATAAAGGCCTTGTAGTAAAACGCCGTGCAAGTCTTTATTCGTTTGCAAAATAGCTTCGCCGTGGCGATATAAGCTTACATGATCAACATAAGGAGATTGTTCGAGGTCGGTTTTAAGGGTGCCCATTTGGGTGGCAGTGTGTTTACCTGCGCTAACTTCAACATGCGGAATAAGTCCAAGCATATTGGTTTTTAGGCTATTTTCAAACCCGTTCATTACACTGCTTACCGTAAATAATGCCATTAAACCAATAGCGATACCGGCAATAGAAAAAAACGAAATAAACGATATAAACGCATTTCCTTTAGAGGAGCGACTATATCTAAGCCCTATAAATAAGCTAACCGGTTGAAACATATTATTTTTAACACTTATCGTAAAAGTATTGAGCAATAGTAGCACGAAAAAAGTGCCTTTGGGTATGGCGTAAAATGTAAGAAATAATTTAAAAATCTGATACTTGGCTATATTTACAGCAATACATGCTTAACCATTAATTCGCGATTAAGCTTTCAGCCCTTTAACTAAATAATCGAGCAATACCCGTACATTAGTCGCCACAAACTGCCTTGGTGGATATACGCCCCATACCCCTTCTTGCTGTGGTTGATAGGGTGTTAAAATAGGCACCAATTGCCCTGAGTTAATTTCGTTTTCAATGTAGTAGTCTGGGAGTTGTACAATACCGAGCCCCTTTTTTGCGCCATCCACCAGCGCCCAACCACTATTACACTGTAGCCGCCCTGCTATTTTAATGTGTTTATCGCGCCCATTTTCGTTTACGCGCCAGTAGCTACTATTCCCAATTAAACATTCATGGCTGTTTAGCTCGCCTAAAGTATGCGGCTCACCAAATCGCGTTAAATACTGCGGTGCAGCGCACATAATAAAACGCCGCGCACTTAACCTACGCGCTTTTAAGCTCGAATCTTTTAAATGCCCTAACCTTATGGCTAAATCAAATCCGCCCTCTAATAAGTTTTCTTGCTCGTTACTTAGTGTGGCAACAACTTCTACCTCGGGATGCTCCTTCATAAAATTATGCACTATGGGCATAATAAAGCTCTCTCCGTACATAACTGGTGCTGTGAGCTTTATTTTACCTTTAGGCGTACTTTGTTGCTGAGCAAGGCCTTGAGTTGCCTCGTCCATAGCGTGTTGTAAGTGCTTTATTTGATGTAAGTACACTTCACCTTCTTTAGTTAAAACCACTTTACGAGTAGTACGAGTTAAAAGCTGGGTATTTAAACGTTGCTCAAGCGCCGTAACATGGCGGCTAATATGCGCAACCGAAAGCCCAAGCATTTTTGCAGCCGCAGTAAAGCTGCCCTCTTCACCAACCGCTATAAACTCATCAATTCCATCCCAACGTGCCATTATTACCATACTGTAAAAGTGTTTTAATAAAATTGAGATTATCATTATTTGAGAAACAAATACAATAAGCCCATCACCCAAGCAAATTGGGTCTACAATTATTTTTTAATAGCCAGTTAAAGGAAATAAAACACATGTCTGAATTTATTAAATCAAAAGCTGCCATTGCTTGGGGTCCTAATCAACCACTTAGTGTTGAAGAAGTTGATGTGATGATGCCTAAAAAAGGCGAAGTTATGGTAAAAATTACCGCTACAGGTGTGTGTCATACTGATGCATTTACATTATCAGGACAAGATCCTGAAGGCATATTTCCTGCTATTTTAGGTCACGAAGGCGCTGGTGTTGTCTATGCAGTTGGCGAAGGCGTAACGAGTGTTGAAGTGGGGGATCATGTTATTCCTTTATACACTGCAGAATGTGGCGTATGTAAAATGTGTACTTCAGGTAAAACTAACCTGTGTTCAGCCGTGCGCGAAACACAAGGTAAAGGCCTAATGCCAGACGGCACTACACGCTTTTTTAAAGATGGCCAACCAATTTATCACTACATGGGTACATCAACGTTCTCTGAGTACACTGTATTGCCAGAAATCTCACTTGCTAAAGTAAATAAAGAAGCATCACTAGAAGAGATTTGCTTACTAGGCTGTGGTGTAACAACGGGCATGGGCGCAGTTACCAACACAGCTAAAGTAAAGCCTGGCGACACTGTTGCTATATTTGGCTTAGGCGGTATTGGTTTGTCTGCGATTATTGGCGCAAAAATGGCTGGTGCAGGTCGTATTATCGGTGTTGATATAAACACCACTAAATTCGATTTAGCTACAAAACTAGGTGCTACTGATTTAATTAACCCAAAAGATTTCGACAAGCCAATTCAAGAAGTTATTGTTGAAATGACAGATGGAGGCGTTGACTACTCGTTTGAATGTATCGGTAATGTTGACGTAATGCGCTCAGCGCTTGAGTGTTGCCACAAAGGTTGGGGTGAGTCGGTCATTATTGGTGTGGCAGGTGCAGGCCAAGAAATATCAACCCGTCCGTTTCAGCTGGTAACTGGGCGTGTATGGCGTGGTAGTGCATTTGGTGGCGTTAAAGGCCGTTCACAACTCCCTGAAATTGTTGAGCGTTACATGGCAGGTGAATTTGCTCTTAGCGACTTTATTACTCACACAATGAGCCTTGAAGATATTAACGAAGCGTTTGATTTAATGCACGAAGGCAAAAGTATTCGTACAGTCATTCATTACTAATAAACTGCATTCGTAAAATAGCTTATTAATAAGCCGTAATACTTTTAAGTTTACGGCTTTTAAGGATTAAGTATGTTAGAAAATATCTCAAGTGTAAAAGTGTCTGGCGGTTGGCATAAGCAATATACTCACAGCTCGCAAAGTACACATTGCACTATGCGCTTTGCCGTATTTTTACCACCTGGCGCAAGTGAAGCAAATAAAGTACCGGTACTTTATTGGTTATCAGGTTTAACCTGTACCGACGAAAACTTTATGCAAAAAGCCGGTGCATTTAAAAAAGCAGCAGAGCTGGGTATTGCTATTGTAGCGCCTGACACTAGCCCGCGTGGCGAAAACGTACCCAATGAAGACAGCTACGACTTTGCACAAGGCGCAGGCTTTTACGTAAATGCCACGCAAGCTCCTTACAACACCCATTTTAATATGTACGATTATGTTGTTAGTGAATTACCAGCATTGATAGAACAACATTTTCCAATAACAAGCACAAAAGCAATTAGCGGTCATTCTATGGGCGGGCACGGTGCATTAATGGTTGCACTTAAAAACCCGACTGCGTTTGTAAGTGCATCGGCTTTTAGCCCTATTGTAAATCCTATTGAATGCCCTTGGGGTGTAAAAGCATTTACTGGTTATTTAGGAAATGATGAAGCGCTTTGGAAGCAATACGACAGCTGCGAGCTGATGAAAAACGCAGAGCAAGCTCATTACTTACCTATGTTAGTGAGTCAAGGTGATGCCGATGGTTTTTTACAAGAGCAACTTAAGCCAGAAAACTTAGTCGCTATTGCTGATAAAAAAAGCTACCCGCTTACACTTGAAATGCAAGCAGGCTACGATCATAGCTACTTTTTTATAAGCAGCTTTATTGACCAACACTTATTATTTCATCATCAGTTTTTAACTGCTTAGACTCATTGGTGTGTAGGGATGACTTTTCTACCTCTACACACTCTTTTAGACTTTTAGTGACCTGCCTACATACTTGCGTAGTAGTGCTTTCCCCTTTAACTAGGCTAACAAGAGCCGAATCTATCTTTAATCCCATATCAGTAAAGTTAAATCCGTTTTTATCTGTAGGTACTGGCTCTAGTGGGTTTTTATAAGGTGTTGACTGCGCCGGGCTAATACTATTTTTATCATTACGCGCCTGAGATTGTGCTTGCCCATCAATAATAGCGCCCGCAACTGTACAGCCAGAAAGGCAATAAAAAAACAAAAGTACAATAATTGTTTTCATCATTCATCCTAAACAAAATATTACCTAAATTGTATACGTTTTTTATTGTAACTCTGTAAAAAAATGTAAGTATTACTACCTAAAATCATTTATAAACTTTCTTGTAACACCCACCAGCTGCAATATAAAAAATGGTACTCCTAAATAACCTAAAATTTTATTAATGGTAGGTTGTAAGTGTTCTGTGAGAAGTTCAGGAAATAAAAAAGCAAAAACAGATAACCCAGCGCAAAATAGTAACGCTGTTTTTCAAGTTTAGTGGGTGTGATTAATGTTTTATTTAAAGGCAAAAGGTTCACATAGGTGTCTTTTAGGTATGATAAAAGAATACGGGGCTTTAAAACTCAGATCAAATTAACTATCGCGTAAAATAGTAATAAAAACATGTAAAAGTTTCCTCAATAATTTTTATTAAACTCAGCTTCCTACAATAAACCATTGATTATTAGTTATTTATGCAATGGCCCACTGTTTGCTTATTATTAACAAAATTAACCCGCATAGGCTCAATAATGGAAATTGATTTACAGTGGAATGAAATCATCGATAACTTAATACATTTAGGTATTGCCTACCTACTTGCGCTACCTATGGCTTACGACAGAGAGCGTAGCCATGATGGTGCAGGCCTTCGTACCTTTCCTCTTGTTGCTGTTGCATCGTGTGGGTATGCATTAATAGCGATGTCGGTTTTAGATGGCGCAGAAGCTCAATCTAAAATGTTGCAAGGCATCATTACTGGCATTGGTTTTATTGGCGGTGGCGCAATTTTGAAAAATAACAAATCAACCTCCGGTACAGCAACCGCAGCCAGTATTTGGAATATGGGCTTAATTGGTATAGCTGTGGCCTATAGCCGTTACGAAATAGCCATTTTGCTTGCCATTATTAATTTTATAACGCTAAGGTATGTAAAAAAGTTTAAGTGATAATTGGCTGTATTATTACAAGTAATGCGAGCAGATATTGGTCGTATTACGTGTGTATAATCACTGGTAAAATATAAATACACGATTTCAATTTGATACAATATAACATATAATAAATACAGTTTTAAATCACTCTATATAGCTCTCTTATGTCGCTACCTTCAACCGATAACCGCTTACATCATATTGATATATTACGGGGCATTATAATTATATTTATGGTTATTGACCATGGTATGTATTATTGCCTTAATTACTCAGTTACCGATCCGATGACCATTCCAGGGACTGATCCCGTTACCTTTTTTACGCGTTTTGTTTCTCACTTTTGCGCACCACTCTTCGTATTCTTAGCAGGTCTATCTGCGGCTATAACAGAGCATAAATATGTATCCACTAAAGCATTTTCACAAAGCTTGATTATTCGTGGTTTAGTGCTAATTTTGTTTGAATTTACTATTGTTTCGTGGTCTTGGAGCTTTAACCCATTATACCCAATGCTATACGCACAAGTTATTTGGGCTATCGGCTGGGGCTTTGTTATTTTAGGACTGCTGCGTTTCCTGGGCATTTATGCCATTTTTGTAGCAGGCTTATTACTCGTGTTTGGGCATAATTTATTTGATGGAACAAGCTTTGAGCCTAATACATTTGCACATACTGCTTGGTCCATTGCGCATCAAAAAAATGTACTTGATCTCCCTTTTGATTTTCAAATTAGAACAACCTACCCAGTTGCCCCCATTGTTGGCTTAATGGCATTGGCATATTGCGCTGGTGTTTATTACAAAGCGCAACAATACAGTAAAAAAGTGATGAATCACGCATTATTATTAGGCGTTACTTGCCTTGCGCTTTATGGCGTTTTACGTGGATTTAACTTATACGGTGATATGTCACAGTTTGCTATACATACAAGCTCATTACTCACTGTTATGTCGTTTCTAAACCCAACAAAGTATCCGCTTTCGCTGCAGTTTATGTTACTTACTGTTGGCCTTGGGCTTATTTTTTTAAAGGCATTAAGTGGTTTAAAAACCGAGTTTTCGCATAACTTTTTACAAGTACTGGGTAAAACAAGTATGTTTTCATACCTTGTGCATTTGTATTTATTACATGCTATTGCTTGGTTACTTATACCTATTCTTGGCTTCAATTTTAGCGATATGACCTACGCAGATACTCTCGTTGGTTTGCCTGAAGGTTATGGCATGAGTTACACAGCAACACTTTTATTTATAGCCGTTGTAATAGGACTAACAACCCTACTCGCTAAGCGATACATTGTTTGGAAGCGAAGCCACAAACATAGCTTAATTGCTAAATATATATAAGTAAAAACACAAACCCCGCATAATATTTGCGGGGTTTTATGTCATTAACCAATACGTAAAACTTATAAAAAGCTATCACCACTTTGCTTTAGCGTAACGGTTTGTGCTTGAGCGCTTTTAATTAATAACCCACAACGCACATCGTTTTGTGAAATTACAATTTTATCAATTGTGCTTGTATCGTAATTTACTACTTTGTTCTCGCAGCGTAACTGGACTTTAGTTAGCGGCATTTGCGCTTCAAGCGCTACTTCACTTTTTGACAATAAAGGTAATATCGCCTGCTTAGGCAATAGCTCTATTTGTTGTTTTATATCACCAGAACTTTTATAAATATCATTAACTTGAGCTAATAACTGTTCCTTATTTTGCTGTGTAAAAGTGATGGATTCAATATTGCCTAACGCATCTATTGCGTCATAGGCACGTACATAATCTTGTTTTGATATAAACCATTGTAATGCATTTTTTATCACACGCTTTTGAATTTGATCTGGTAGGTTACCTCTAAATAAAAACGCTTCGTTGATGTGCTGATCAAAGCTCTTCCAGTCTTGTACAAAATAACTGTGCTGGCTTTTAAGCCATGCAAGCAAAACAATCTCAACCGTATTTTTCGTATGTTCGTTTTCTAACTCATTAATACGGCTTTTAGCTTCATCGTATTTCTTTTCATCGATTAACTTACTAGCTTGTTCATAATCATTAAAAAAGCCGCGAGACGCTTTATCATTTGAAAATCCAGCATGTAAATTTTGCGAACTTACAGTAATAGTTTTTGCTACAGGTATAGTCTCGCCATTTAATTTTGCACTTTTGTAGTTGAGCTTAGACACGTAATCCATTACTTCTCTTTGATACTTTTTTTGACCAGCTGTAGCTACAATTTCGATATCGCTCACTTGGCCGTTTTCATCAACAAGATAACTACTTAAATTAATTCCTTCTAATCGAGACGCACGCGGTGAGGTATTAGTAAGTTGATCGTAATTTTTATTAATCACCTCTGCAGGGACAAAGTCGTCAGCAAACGCAGAGAGTTGAGTAAAAGCAGAAGTTAAAGAAAGCGCTAATATGAGTTTTTTCATCGGTTTTATCCATCCTAGATAGTGTTTATATAATAGAAACAAACGATCAACATAAAAGCAAGTATAAACACAAAAAATAAGTTCAATTAATAAGCTAAATTTGGGGGGTAACAAAAATAATCTAATAGCTACATATATTTTAGGCATTAAAAAAGGCGCTTAAAAAGCGCCTTGCTAACAAGTATGTGTGCTTAAAACATATCTTGATAGGAGTTTGTTGTGCTAAACGTAATTGCTTTTTCAAAGCCAGGTAAATGAATACTTTGCTCGTCTATTACAATGTCGTTGTCGTCAATAAGTCCGTCGCCAAAGCGATAAATAAGCTCGTACTGGCCTAAATCTGCTTGCGTTTGATACGTTTTCTGCGAAGCGCTAACCACACTATTTTTCTGTGTGTAACTAGTTATAACATCATCGCCATGGCGCTTAGCAAGCATTTGCATTGTTACTTTTGGTGAAAGTACAGTCGCTGTTGCATTGTTACCGCCAAAGCCTTTTGAATTTATAAAAGCAATATCCATATCAGCGCATTCGTAATGGCTATTACGAATATCAAGATGGTCGCTATAAACATCATCAGCCACTTTATCAATTGTGGTAATACCCGGCATAATATTATGACTAAATATGCCTAACGCAATCGCTAACTGGTCACCACTTGCAGGTGCAATAGTATGGCCAACATACGCTTTTGGCGCTGTTACTTTCCAGTTATCAATAGCAAACGTTTGCGCTACTTTATGATAAATCAAAGACTCTGTTACACGGTTTTGCGGTGTACTAGAACCATGAGCTAAAATAAAGCTACGTTCTTGCAGTGCTTCTTTACCTAATAAGCTGCTAGCAAGTGCAGCTGATTTTGCCATTGTAATATAGTTACCAGGTCCAGGTGATGTAATCGACTTTTTAACGCCATCTGCATTTACAAACACATCCGGTACGCTGCCCATAATATCAGCGCCCAACTCAAGGGCTAAAGCATCATCCATTAAAATAGCAACTTGCGCGCCTTCACCTAATGTAAAGCCACAGTTATCGCCAAATGGGCGACTGCTAGTACGGTAATCTGGTTCTTCATCATTTGATAAGTTATCTAAACGGCGCAAACCTTCAACGTTTGCAAGTGCACTCATGTTACCAAAGCCTTCTACAACTTCTGGTGTAATAGCGCACTCAACACTTGCGACAACCGCAACGCGTGTGCGCCCTGCTTGTATGTCATTAACCGCTGCACGTAAATTATATAAAAACGTTGCACATGCGCCCGAGGTCGAAAACGTAGTACCTACATTGCCCGTAACATAGGCATTAATAAAATCGGTCGACATTGTATTTAAGCCCAGTGCTAACTGCTTAGTGCTAACACGGTCGCCTTGTTGGCGCGCCTTTACTAAACCACCTAGGCCTTTGTCGTCCATTTGGCCAATTACCGATGCTGAATAGGTACCAATTTTATCTGGCTCTACGCTATTCATAATATGCTGCCAATCAAGCCCTGTTGATTTAATCGCATCTGTAGCTGCAAAAATAGTGGCTTGCAAACCACGAGGCTGATAGCGGCTGTTATACATAACTGATGGATCAAACCCAGTCGGAAATTGCCCAGCAGATTTAATTGGGTTATCGCGTGTTGAGTCATGCTTTACGTCTAAGTCGGCTGCAATAGTTACTTTAACTTTTTTGCCTTCAAGCTCTTCAACTTGCCAGCTAGCTGGAATAGGTGCAGGTAAGTCGCGAGCACGCGTTTCAAACACAATTGCGTTATCGCTTGATGCGGTTAGTGTCATTTTTTGCTGCCACGGTGTTGCGTCGGCATCAAAGTGTTCTTTTTCAATTTTACGAATAAGTGTACCAGCAATAATTTGCTCACCAAAGCGTGCTTCTATGTCGCTTTGCTCAACATTATTACCTTGTGTATCTTGTAATTGGCCGTTTACAACGCTTACTAGATTCATCAGTGTGGCGAGGCCTAAAAATGTTTCACTGCGATCTTGAGCATTTAAACTATCTAACACGATACGGCGATAACCTTGATGAAAAGAAGTACGGCCAGCGGCGTTAATGCCACCCATGCCTACTATAACGGGTAATGCTGTCATAATTTACCTTTTAGAAACGTGTTATAAGGAGAAGAGGCAGTTTAAATGGATTACGCACCACACATTGTGCTTTAATAGCCAAATATTCAGCACAAAAGGCCAAAATGTACTGGTCGGAGCATTTATATGACTGATAAACACACTAATCCACCTCTAAACATTGCTATAGCGGTATATCCGCATTTATTAGTGACTAGTTTAACGCTGCCTATAGAAATGCTAAGAGCCGGCGAGGCCTTTGCTAAAGGGCATCTTGATAAGCAAAGCTTTAGGCCACTTGCTATAAATTTAGTGGCTAAAAGTGCTGAATCTATACCCACCCGTGCAGGCCTTGCTATAAATCCTGATTGCATAACAACTAACGCGCCCTACAGCGATTTGATTATAGTGCCGGGTATTTGGCGGAACCCACGCCCAGTGGTGCGAACAAATCAGGAAATAGTTGATTGGCTAAGTGAAAGCTTTAGCGCAGGCAGCCATATAATTGGTGTCGGTACTGGCAACTGTTTATTAGCTGAGGCTGGCTTACTTGATGGCCACCCTGCTACCACCCATTGGCATTACGCCAAACAATTTAGCCATGACTACCCGCAGGTGCGCTTAAAGCCCGACTTTTTTATAACCCAATCAGAGCGCATGTATACCGTAGCAAGCCTTAATGCCCTTGCAGATGTTATCGTACATATTATCAGCCAGTACTACACAAAAGCCGCCGCGCAGCATGTAGAGCGTAATTTTTCGCACGAAATACGCAAACCCTACGAAGATCAACGCTATTTAGAAGGTGCAGTAGACCGCCACCCCGATGAGCTAATTGCGCAAATTCAATTTTGGCTAAAAACGAATTTAGCCACCGAGCTAAACTTGCAAGAAGTCGCTGCCCAATTTAGCTTAAGCTATCGTACTTTTACCCGCCGCTTTAGAGCCGCAACGAACCAAAGCCCTATCGAGTATTGGCAACAATTACGCGTAGAAGGTGCGAAAGAGTTATTAGCATCATCAAATTTATCAATTCAAGAAGTGGCTTTAGAAGTTGGATATAACGACCAAGGGCATTTAACCCGCGTGTTTAAAAAAGTATTAAGCCAAACACCCAGTGGCTACAGAAAAGTAGTTAGGAGAAAGTTGTTTGGCTAACCAGCGACGACACTCTAAATTGGTATTTTTTTATACATAAATTATACTCTTATCAATAATATAATTTACGCCATACCAAGGTAACTGCATGAGAGATAAACTTAGTAAGCACCTTTTTGATCCACAAAGCGATGCTTCTATTGAATCAAAGTTATTAAAGTTACTTTCACTTGTACGAAAACATTTAAGTATGGAAGTCGCGTTTATTTCAAAATTCACCAATACTGAGCGCGTTTTTAAAGTGGTAGATAACCAAACTACAAATACATGCGTATCAGTAGGTAATTCAGATCCAATTTGCGAAACTTACTGTAAAAAAATATCTGATAACGAGCTAGAACAAATAATCCCTAATACTCTTGAGCACCCAATAACCCGCAACATGCCAGTCACAGAAAAGCTAAATATTGGCTCTTATATTGGTGTACCCATTATTTTATCCACCGGAAAAGTTTATGGAACTTTTTGCTGTTATAAAACCGTATTAGACAATGCCCTGAACGACAAAGATTTGTCATTTCTTAGGCTCATTTCTGAAATAGCTACTGAGTTAATCGAAAAAAAAGTTCAGTCTGACATTTTAAATAATGAGTCAAAGTCGCTTATTGAAAATATTATAAAAACAAACGATATTACGATTTATTTTCAGCCCATATTTAATTTATCAACCAACCAACTTTCGGGTTATGAATCTCTGTCACGCTTTTTTATTGAACCCTATAAAACACCTGATATTTGGTTTAAAGATGCTGAAAAACTGGGTTTAGGAGAAGCATTAGAAATACTTGCTATACAAAATACATTACATTGCTTAGATCAATTTAATGAAAAAGCTTATATCACTATAAATACTTCACCTCAGCATATTTTATCAGGCTCAATAGACAAAGTATTACAAAGCATCGATTGTAATAGAATAATTTTAGAAGTGACTGAACATTCACCTATTTTAGACTACCAAGCGATGCGAACTGCACTTCAACCATTAAGAAGCAAAGGCGTAAGATTAGCTATAGATGATGTTGGAGCTGGCTATTCGTCTTTTCAACATATTTTAGAATTAGAGGCAGATATCATTAAGTTAGATATAAGCCTCACTCAAAATATAAATAAAGACAGTAGAAAGTTTTTATTAGCTAAAGCACTATGCGGATTTGCCAAAGCTATTAATTGCTCAATTGTAGCTGAGGGTATAGAAAATCAAGATGAATTAAACACACTAAGAAAACTAGGCGTTGATAACGTGCAAGGCTATTTTATTGGGCGCCCAGCTCCTATTGAAGATGCCATCCAATATCAAACAATTACGCTATAATTAATAAACGCCACTTTTAGTGGCGTTCTGATTCGTTAAATTCTTTTCGATAATAGCGCTTTTGATAGTTTTTTACTTTAGTGTGTACGCCTTTGCTTAAGCTTTTAAATTTAGCCTCAAGTACGTCTACACCGTATAAAATACCGACCACCAGCACCGAGAGTTTTATTGCAGCCCCAAGGTTTTCTGTCGCTATCATCACGCCTATTGATGCAAGCACCCAAATGGTTGCAGCAGAGGTTACGCCAACTACCGCACCATCTTTTGCGAGCATAACGCCTGCCCCTAAAAAGCCAATACCTGTAATTATTTGCCCAACTACACGAGAATGATCTATTACATCTCCTTGTAAATTAAACGCAGTGGATAAAAACAAATACGTACCCAACGTTATTAGGGCTGATGTACGAATACCTACAGGCTTGCCGCGCAATTGGCGCTCTATTCCAATAATAGCACCACAAAAAGCCGCAGTACCAATAGCTGCCCATGAATACGGGGCTACATCAATTAAATCTAAAAAAGTCACTGTTAACCTTATATTTTATTAGCTATAGCCACCGCCGTTCTTAAACGTTGGCTACCAAACGCTGACATTTTGCTAAAATCACTTCGTGCAATAGGTACATATTGGCAATCTATTGCGAGCTGTTTATCGTTACCGGGCTCACAAAACGGATCGTGAACATACACGCAGTGCTCGTCAAGGTGCGTAACACACACCCAGTGTGGCGATTTTTTACCATCAAAACTATATGTACTAATTAATAACAGCACACTAAAGCCTTTACTTAACCACTGCTCAATATGCTCAAGCTCTACATCTTTATACGTAAGCGGTATATTTGCTTTTGCAATACCATCTACAAATTGTTGATGCACGGTGGCAAGTACCACTTTTTTGTTTTCGTTACGTACGCCATCTAAAAACAAAGGCTCTGTGGTATTAACCATTACCTCGCTTTTAAAACCACGCTTATTAGCCCCAAGTGCCAAACCAAACGGATGGCAACCACCATGACCCGATGTCATAAAAATGGTGGTACCTTCACGCCAAAGTGCCAGCTCATGCGATTGGGTAAGCTCAGTTGTTGGCTCAAGTGCGCCCATTGCCATTAATAGTGCAGCAGGTCCGCACGTAAACTCAGTAGTTTGCTGATACCACGGCGTTAAACGCGCCACTTTTAACTCACTCGTTTGTCGAATGTTTTTTTGCATTCGTAGTGCGTCACTGTGGTCATCGTAATAATCGCTATATTGACCAAACACTCTGTAACCTAAGCTTTTATAAAGCCCTATCGCACCTTGGTTATTTACAGCCACTTCTAAACGAAGGTAAATACGCCCTCGCTCATACGTTTCTTTTTCAAGGCTAGTAAGCAATGTCTTTGCAACGCCCTTACCTTGCATTGTGGGTTTTACAGCAAGCGAATATAAACGCGCTAAACGAGTCCCTTTATGGCACCACACTAATCCATATCCACATACTTGCTCGCCATTTTGGGCAACGAGTAAAATACCGTGTTTTGCACTAAGCCAGCGTTTTAAACTACGCGGACTTAATTTATCGTTATTAAAGCAAGCGTTTTCAACGTCAATCAGTGCATTTAAATCACTACTAAGCGCCTTTCGAATAACAAGGTTGCTCATGTTATTACCCACGGCCTCGTGCTTCTAAGCGTTGTTTAAACTCATCCATAATGATCATGTATAGCTCGTCGCCTAAATAGCCGTCTTCTACCTTGTGATCAATACTTGGGTTGTCGTTTACTTCAAGTACATATGCTTTGCCTTGATGCTCTTTAACATCTACGCCATATAAACCCCTACCCACTGTTTTACATGCTTTTAATGCTGCATCTAACACCGCTTTTGGTAACTCAAAGGTTGGTAGAGTTTCAAAGCCGCCAGAGAAAAACCGTTTAGCGTCGTGGTTATAAATTTGCCAATGGTTACGCGCCATTAAATAGCGGCATGCATAAATTGCACGGCCATTTAACACACCCACTCGCCAATCATATTCGGTATACATGTACTCTTGTGCAAGCACTAATGCGCTATATTCAAACAGCTCTGTAAGCTTAGCGGCAAGCTCATCACGGTTTGAAACTTTAAACACACCTTTTGAGAACGACCCTTCAGGCATTTTTAAAACAAGCGGATACGTAAACGCTTCTTCTAATTGCTCAAGCGTTTCATTTGCTTGATCAGCCACTACAACCGTTTTTAAACTTGGCACTTTTTGATAATTAAATGCATCGTGTAAATACACTTTATTACAACAACGTAAAATAGACTCAGCATCGTCAATAACCACTAAACCCAGGCTTTGCGCTATGCTTGCAAGGCGATACGTTGGGTGGTCAATCGCTGTAGTTTGGCGAATAAATAACGCATCAAACTGGGCAATGTTATCAATTTCGTCAAAGCTTAATGCTTGTGCATAAATACCGTGTTTAGCAGCTGCTTTAATAAAACGTGCAATGGCGTCTTTGTCACTCGGTGGTACTTTTTCGTTATGATCAACAAGTATTGCCATGTCCCATCTAAAACGACGTTGCACAGAACTAATACGCCACTGCGTTTTAGTAAAGTTATCTAGCTTGGCTACAAATTCGCTGTACTGCTGCTCGCTTAAAGACGACATCGAGCCTTGTTGCAATAATCCTTGTTCATCAACAAATAAAATAGGCGCTGGGTATTGTTTAAATACCGACTTTGCCGCTTTTGATTGTAAATCGTTTTGGGCATTACCAAAGTAAAGTGTGCCATCTATTTGGCCCACATTTAACATAGGAGCTTGGCCACTACGAAGAGCATTAATGGTTTTTACACTGGGTAAAACTTGGTGCTTGCGCGCCTCTGCAAGTAATGAGCAATAGTAACCTTTGCTCAAGTATTGGCTTGAGTCGCACAGATTAATAATGCGTGTTTTTGGTTCGTTATGTTTTGGGTAATCACGTAAGTAGGTATTAAACGTAATTACATTTTCGAACGATTGAGCAAGCGTTTGCTCGTTGTTATCAACCACAATTAAGGTTTTAAACACGACTTTTCCTAGTTAAGTCAAAATATAAAAAGCATGCTTAGTAAAATACTAAGCATTATAAATAGAAACACCCATCGTACTAAGTGGGCATTGCGCGAATCACTTAATATGATGGGTGCTTTAACAGGTACCTACTGTACGAGTTAGCGCTTAAATTGCTTAAGCGACATGTGCTTTATATGCCCTTTTTTAAAAACGCACAAACGAGATATTTTTAGCGTGAAGATGAAAAATATTGATTAACTAATAATGCAGATTAAAATACGCAAAACAACACCTTATGAGAGTTAAAAATGTCGCTGCCTGCTTGCTCAAAATGCCAATGTGAATATGTTTACGAAGACCAACAACTGCTTATTTGCCCCGAGTGCGCCCATGAGTGGAACCCAAATACTACAAATGATGAAGACGCAATTTTAGTAAAAGATGCCAACGGCACTTTACTTAATGATGGCGATAAAGTGACCGTAGCCAAAGATTTAAAAATTAAAGGCAGCTCGCAAGTAATTAAAATTGGCACCAAAGCGGTTGTTAGACGTGTGCTTGATAAAAAAGATCACGAACTTGATTGTAAAGTAGAAGGCATTGGCGAAATGATGGTAACAGCGAAATTTGTGAAAAAAGCTAATTCGCAGGTCGGATAAATGGCGAAGCCATGCCATCCGACGCGTAATAAAGGCCAAAGTTATTTCATTCAACAACAAACTTTTGTACAAAGCTAAAGTGTATTATGTTGCTATGGCTTTGTCGGATGGCGCTTCGCTTATCCGACCTACAAATAATTTATATCTTTTCGCCACACCAGTTATTCGTATAAATCCCTCGCTATACGGCTCTGTGAAAACTTGAATAAGGCCAATCAACTATTCGACTAACTAGACCATGCTTTAACGGATTAAAATGAACATAGTTAACATGGTGCCAATAATCATTATCATCCCTGATGGTATGTTCCCAAAAACGGCGTTGCCAAATTCCTCGCTCATTTTTACGTTTTCTTGTTTGAGTTAAAAACTCTGTTTTTGGGAGTGATTTTGAAAATCGCTTTTTAATTTCTCGCCAGCGCCCAGAATAATCCGTATCGTTGTCTGGCAAGGTTAAAACCGCATGAAGGTGATCGGGTAGCACAACCCATGCATCTATATAAAATGGCCTTTGGAATTTAACAACGCGGATAGACTCTCTTAATAAATCAATATGCTCAACTAACAACGATTTATTACGGTCGAGCAAATTAACAGTAAAAAAATATGACCCTCCTTTTACATAATTCCGACGATATTGCATTGTATGTCCACTATATTATTAGATAAATAAAGCGTAAATTTAGGATATATACAACATTGGCGTAGGTCGGATAAATGGCAAAGCCATGCCATCCGACAATAGATTTATGAACAAAGGTAATAGTTTATCGTGTTGGTAATTAGGCTGGGTGTCCCCTAATTATTTATCTATTTGTAATTCTTTAGCTGCAGCAACTAATACATACATACATAGGGAATTGAAGAACTTCCTGCGATTTAACTATGACTCTTCTTGATGGTTCTCCTTTTTCTGCACAGATTTTTATACACCACCCAAGAACAAGCTGCTCCTCTGTTTTGTCAATTCCGTGTAAATTACAAAAATCCATAACACACATAAAATCAATTTGTTGATTGTTCGATTCTATATTTTGTAATTTATTGCCAAGATGATTTAGCATTTTTTCATGTGTATTAAATTGTTCCTGAGTTTTACGTTCCAACTCTTCTCTTTGTTCAATTTCCATTAAAAGAGTAGTAGCTAGCCTTTTAACATCAGAGTCTTGAGAAACTAACGGTGGTGGGTATTCACCATATTTGGTTAATGAAGGTACAACCTCATGAAACAACCATCTTTGGAAAATTTTACCTGCAATAGTTTTATCACTAGATAAAACTCGATATAACCCAGGTTGTGTAACAAAAATTTCTTCATCATCAGAATACTTGCCACCTATGACTGGTTCCATAATATATTCATCTGAATCAAGCGCATTCAATTGCCCTTTAAGCACGTTCACCATAGATTTAGCGACATGATTTTCATTAATTTCACGATTTTCTTTATTTAACGTAATAAGTACGTCTCTTAAAGAAACATATAAAATATCATCTCTATGAAATGTTCTTATATCGCTAGAACCAGTTTCACCTGTATAGCAAACTTTGACTAAATTATTATTCATGTGCTTTAAATGAACTCCTAAATTGATGTAGTGAACTAGCAACTTACCGAACACCACTTTGGGGTTTTATAACATCCCAAAACGACGTGTATTACTTAGCCCAGTAATTCCACTAAATAACTTCAATGTAAACAAATGATTAGCCATGTTATAAAATAGGCTCTGTTGTTTTGCACCAAAACGACTTTTAATAGTGTTATGAGACAAAATTACCTTTGTCGGATGGCGCTTCGCTTATCCGACCTACATTTAAAGATTACATATTCACCACGTCAGGTATTAAAGCATTGACGTAGGTCGGATAAGTGGCGAAGCCATGCCATCCGATAATTAATTTATGAATATAAATAAGCGTTTATTACGTTGGCATGGCTCTACCAGCAAACGCTTCTCGTAAAAACCAAAGCTTTATAAGATCTCTACCACAACATATTCGTGGGCTTTACCTGCAATTGTTAACGTAATTTCATCATCAATCTGTTTATTTAATAATTGCTTACCCATTGGTGCGCCGGGTGTTACAACAGCAATTGCATGTTGTTTAACATTTACGGTTAAACCACCTGCTGCAGGGCCTAAATAAAACCATTTTTGGGCTGCGTTATCATCTTCTAAACATACCAGCGAACCGATAGCTATTTTGTCGGTTGGCTTTTCGTTAAAGGCAGGCTCAAACAATTCTATGCTTTTATAGCAATCGTTTACGCGCTGGGCTTGGCCTTGTGCTAAATAAGCGGCTTCGAGCCCTAGGGTATCGTATTTGTTTTCGGCTATGTTTTCTTCATGTGTGGCGGTGTCGTGCGCGGTTTTTGCCGCTACTTTTGCTGTTGTAAGCTGCGCTTCTAGCGCAAAACGAAGATGTTCGATAACGTGGGTTTTATTCATGGGGATTAATACAATACTGGCAGTAAAAATAAGGCAGTTAGTTTAACATTTTTGCGGGGCTTAAAACCATTGTTTTAAACCCCGCAAGGTTGGTTGGAATACTAGCCGGGTTTAAATAAACATTAAACAAGCAAAGAGCCGCTGGTTGGTGCAGCTCTTTGCTTGTGCTTTATTAAAAACCTTATGGCATATCTAATAATGTTTGCGTGTGGGCATCTACTTTAACTTCGTAGTTTTTAGCGCTTAAGCCTAATAGCTCCGGCAAGGTTGCCGCTATACAAATAGACGAGAACGTACCCACTACAATGCCAGTAAATAATGCAATAGCAAAGCCTTGCAGTGGTGCACCTGCAAGCAACCAAACGCTCGCAACCGTTGCAAGTGTGGTACCCGACGTTATTAAGGTACGTGTTAGCGTACTTTTAATCGCATTATTAATAATAGTCGCTGGGCTAAGTACATTGTTTGATTGAACACGTAAAAGCTCGCGTACTCTATCCCCTACTATTATTGAGTCGTTAAGTGAGTAACCAATAATAGCCAGTAAACTTGCCAGTACGGTTAGGTTAAATTCAATTTGTAATAGTGAAAATAATCCAAGTACAAGTATTAAATCGTGCACTAGCGCAACCACAGAGCCTACCGCTAATCGCCATTCAAAACGCACTGCAAGGTAAATCATTACCGCAATCATTGCAGCAAACATTGCTAAACAGCCTTGATCAAATAACTCATCGCCCACTTGTGAGCCAATATAAGCTGACGATAATACCTGTGCGTTTATATCATCGTTTTGTGTAACAGCGCTTTGCCAATCAAGGCTATTAGCTGTTGTTGATGCACTTGGCGCTTCTCTTAATTGAAAATGACTATTACCTTGCGCGGTTAGCTCAAACTCACCGTTGTGATTTTTAGCAATAAACGATTGAAGCTCTTTTAGTTCAACACTTTGGCTGGTTGTAAACTCAGTTAAATAACCGCCGGTAAAATCTAGGCCAAAATTTAGACCTTTTTGCGTAAGCGTAAATACGGATAGCAGCACTAAAATGGCACTTAAAAGCATACCCATAAAGCGTAAACGTGTGCCCGCCTCACCTTTCAAAAAAGTGTTAAGCATGTGCTTTTTCTCCTACTTTTTTACCCATTTTTAAAAACAACGTTTGGCTTAATATTTTTGATACGTACACACCTGTAAATACAGACGTTAAAAGCCCCAGTGCGAGTGTAATGGCAAAACCTTTAACGGGCCCATAGCCTATGCCGTATAAGATAAGTGCGGTGATCATGGTGGTTATATTGGCATCAAATATTGTATTTGCGGCTTGTTTATAACCCTCTTGAATAGCTTGATATGGTGCACGGCCTTGGCGGCGTTCTTCTTTAATGCGTTCAAATATTATTACGTTAGTGTCTACCGCCATACCTATGGTTAGCACCAGGCCAGCGATACCCGGAAGCGTTAACACAACCCCTGGTAATAATGACATTAAGCCCACAAGCGACGTTAAATTTAATATAAGTGCTACGTTTGCAATAAGGCCTAAACGGCGATACCAAAGCGCCATAAATGCAAGCGTAATACCCATGCCTAACATAAGCGCGGCTAAGCCATTACTAATATTTTCGCTGCCGAGGCTTGGCCCTATTGTTTGTTCGTGCACAATTGTAACGGGTGCTGTAAGCGAGCCTGCACGTAATAACAATGCTAGATCGGCTGCCGCTTGTTGGCTTTTCATATTGGTAATACTAAAACGCGAACTTAAATGCTGAGCAATATTGGCAACATTAATAACTTCGCTTTTTTTAACTACTTCACCTTTAGCATTTTGAGAATACTCAGAGTAAACCGTCGCCATTGGCTTACCAATATTGGCTTTTGAAAACGCCGACATTGCATCCCCTCCTTGGCCGTCTAGGCTTAGCTGTACCAATGGTTTACCCCAATCGTCGCGGCCTATGTTTGCATTATTAATATGATCGCCTGTAAAAATTGGCACAGGATCGAGCTTTATGGTTCCGCCCGATTGCATATTAAATGTTTGCCCGCCAATTTCTTTTAATTGATAAAAACCAAGCGATGCTGTTGCACCAATAATACGTTTTGCTTCGGTTGGATCTTGCACGCCTGGTAGCTCTATACGAATGCGGTGCTTTCCTTGGCGCTGTGTTACCGCTTCGGTAATGCCTAACTCTTCAATACGTGAACGAAGGGTTGTGAGTGTTTGCCCCATTACTTCTTTATCAAAGCTGCTGCGGCCTTGCTCCGAATAACTAAATTTGGCAGTTTTAACGCTGCCGTTATTGCTTGTTACAACGGCTAAATTAGCAAACCGGCTTTGTAGCTCTTCAATAACGGGGGTTAACTTGTCTGTTGCATTAGGCAATGCGTTTATTTCAAACCCGTGCTGAGTTTGCTGCGCTTTTACGCCATGTGCTTTTTGCTTAATAATGATTGATTTAGCTTGTTGATACGCACTGACTAACTGCTCATCAACGGCTTTATCTAAATCTACGTCTAATACAAATAGCACACCGCCATTTAAATCAAGGCCCAGCTTTATTGGTGATAAACCAAAATTTTGTAACCATGTAGGGCTGGTTGCATGCTCAACAATTTTAACTTGCGTGTTTGGGTATTGCGCTTTTATAGCCGCTTGTGCCTGAGCGCTTTTAGTTGGCTCGTTTAAAAGTACATTAATAGTTGATTGCTTATCTAAACCCTGCTCAACCTCTAACCCTTGGTTATTTAAAAAAGTAACTAGCGTTTTAGTGCTCGGTAAAGATTGCGTTTCACTGTGCGGAGCAGCACTGATGTGCAACCACGATTTATTTGGGTATAAATTTGGTAATGCGCTGATAGCTAATAAAACCAATACTATTAGCATGGCTATATAGCTTAATTTGAACTTAGCCGTAGACGGTTTTTTGTCTTTTTTAAAACTTAACATGTTGAATCCTTATTGCCAGCAAAGCTAGCAACGTACTTTTTAAAAGCACAATTAATCTGCAGGCTAAAACTTTAAAAGTTAAAACCTAATAAAATTAAATAAGGAAAATTAAGCGTGGTAGGTAGTTACAGCTCTGTAGAGTAAATTAACGTCTTTCCAGCCACTCAAGCGCGACTTTTTACTATTAGTTACAAGCGTATACCAAGGCTGTATAGGATTAATCGCTCTTGGTCGTAAGAATATATGCCTAACAAGATTTTGAGCAAAAAATTCAAAAACCACATCGTATTCTGGCTCACTTTGAACAGTGTGCAAAAACAATGATGAATTATTGGCAGTTAACCTTGGTTGGTGCGCGTCAAAATCGGTTTGATGCGTTTTTTTATGCTGCGCAGTATCTACAGACTTACTAATAGGCTGTATTTTAGTTAAATCGGCAATATCAGTAAGCGAAACCTGCGTACTAACAGTAATATTTAAATTTTGTGAGGCGCCCATAGCATTGCTCTGCACACTAAAAAGTGCAGCAAGTAGCAAAAAGGCAGTTAAAAACACTCTAAATTTAAACATTCACGTTTTAAAACTAAAATAAGGGATGCGTAGTATATAAGGGCAAGCGTTTAAAATACAATAGCCTGCTCGTTAATTTAGTTTGATCTTACAACTTAACCTGAGGCGCTGGCGTTGCTTTATTTCGAACCAATTATTTAAAGATTTTTTTGGTAATTTCATTTATAAAATATGTTGCGCTCAAATCTACTACTTCGACAGCATCTCTTTTCCTTACCAAATACAAAAGGAGTAGTTATTTAGGGTTAATTTTAATTTATTACTTGTAGTTTTATTATTCATTTTGCATTCATTTAGTCGTTTTTTTTGGTAAAATAATAAATAAGCCATAAAACTTCGTACTATAAATGGTCAAGTTGCAGCGGCTATACGAAATTAGTATAATTAAATGTAAACAAATAGCTAAATTTTGATTTTCTTAATTATGTTATGGATAGTAAATAAGGCAGGGAAAGTCATTATGGAAAAAAACATATTTAGTAAAATAGCCTCAAAATTTTACAACAAAAGCTTAAAGCTAATAAATACCCTAAGTAATGACACTGACCTAAAAAAGCTAATAAACAACAGTGAAATAGTCTCTTTTGATATCTTTGATACAGTAATCCTCAGAAAAGTCTTCGAACCAGCTGATATTTTTACAATAGTTGAGAATTTATATAATGATGAACATAAAAAGCTAGACATAGACTTTAAAAGCATCCGAGGTAATGCCGAGGCAGAAGCAACAAAAATACTAGCTGAGCTAAATGGTACCCAATCCATAGGTTTGGATGAGATATATGCACATATACAAAAAACACAAAATCTAGATAGCAAAGTAATTAACATATTGAAAGCGCTAGAAATCGAAATAGAATTAAAATTTTGTGTTCAAAATGAATATATGCACTCTTTTTATCAATACTGTATTGATAATAGTAAAAAGGTTATTTTCACCTCAGACATGTACTTACCGGAGTACGTGATAAAAAAAATTCTTTACGATAATGGGTATACAAAATTTCATAAATTATTTTTATCCTCTGTAATTCGTAAATCAAAGTCTAAAGGAGGGTTATATCCGCATATACTTAAAGACCTATCCTGTAAACCGTCTAAGCTTTTACATATTGGCGATTATTACTTCGCCGATGTCATTAACGCGATGAAAGAAGGCATCAAACCTTATTATTACAAAAAAACCAGTGAATATGCGCTTAGCCATCATTCATTTAAAAGACTAAGGCAGCTATACCCTTCTAAACTCTCTATAGAAGAATCTATTTATTTTGCGACTATCATCAACAAAACGTTTACCCAAAGAGATAATAACAACGAGAATATATGGTACGACTTTGGTTATGTATACTGTGGAATAATATATTTTGGCTTAACTCGTTGGTTAACTAGCCAGGTTTTGCATCAAGAAATAGAACATATATTTTTCTTTGCTCGCGACGGCTATATTATGCACAAAGCCTATAGCCTTATGAATCAGGGAGCTAAAACGCCTGTTAGTAAGTATATGTACGCATCAAGACGAGCTATAAACATCCCAACTATATACAATGGAATCGATGAATATTCGATAAAAGTACTATGCCATTTTGTTCCTAATTTGAGCGTCGCTAATTACCTTGATAGAGTTGATATAGATGCAACAAAACATATTAAAAAAATAAAAGAAGTTGGATTTTTTGATCAAAATCATATAATTGACACAGATAACGATAAGGATAAATTAGCAAAACTCTTTCATTTATTAGTTGATGATGTATGCAGTATTGCAGCTGTAGAAAGAGAAAACCTACTAACTTACCTAAATCAAATTGGGTTTATGGATGCCAAAAAAGTCGCGATTGTTGACATTGGGTGGCAAGGGACAATTCAGAACTCATTAAATAAGCTAATGTTATTAGAAAATAATGAAATAGACATTAATGGTTATTACCTAGGCACATTTCAAACTGCAATGAAGTTTGCTGAAAAAGGGTTTCCGATGTCTGGCTATATGTGTAACTTTTCAGAACCTAAAAATAATTTTCAAGTGTTATCGGAAGGTGTGCATATGCTCGAATTTATTTTTTCAGCACCTCACGGCTCTGTAATTAAATTCGATAAAAAAAATGATGACATAGTAGCTATATTCGAACCTAATGACTTTTCTAATGATAAGCTAAATACAATAAACGAATTTCAAAAAGGAGCTATGGACTTTATTTCTGATTTTATGGCTATTGAAAGAGATTATAAAAAAATAAATATCGCTCCTGAAACGGCTATAAAACCTATATCTAGATTATTAAAAACTCCTACCTATAGCGAGTCTGTGAACTTTGGTAATCTCAAACACTCTGAGTATGTAGGAGCAAATAGCCATGAAAGTTACTTTGCGAAATCGCCTGAACCATTAAAAATGTTTCTTAATCCAATTAAATTTAAGCAAACCTATAACAAATCATTATGGAAAGCTGGCTTCAGAAAGCGCTACATGAGATATATTCTACCAGAAAACATATACTGCTATTTTAGAAAGCATTAATTTGGTAACCGCATTTTAATGCTTAAAATTAATATCCAAAAAACTAATACCTTTCCTTGTTTCAATTAACGGCGTTTACTTAACTTATAAGTTATTTTATTTACCCATATACCAACTCTGAGATACTGAATGCGCTCTAAACAAAGCAGTGAAAAACGCCCCGACGCCATGAATTTACGCCAAAGTGTAAAAACACTGTGGCCCTACCTTACAAAATTTAAAGGCCGTGTTTTTATTGCACTTATGGCGCTTATAGGCGCAAAAGGTGCCACTTTGTTGATGCCGTGGGCACTTAAAGAAATTATAGACTCGGTAGATAAGTCGATTAACCCACTGTTAGTTATCCCCGCTTTATTGTTATTGATGTACGGTGCACTGCGTTTTGCTAGCGTATTTTTAGGTGAGATAAGAGATGCTGTATTTTCTCGCGTAACCGAGCACGCTATGCGTGATATTGGTTTAAAAGTATTTAAGCATTTGCACTCACTTGAGCTGGCTTTTCATTTAGATAGGCAAACTGGCGGTATTAGCCGCGATATAGAACGCGGTACTAGTGGGTTAAGTTTTTTAATGCGCTTTTTAATGTTTAACATTGTGCCTACTTTGTTTGAAATACTGACCGTTGCGATTATTTTTGGCACGTTGTTTTCTGTTTGGTTTGCGCTGATTACATTACTGGCAGTTGCTATTTATATTACCTTTACTGTGGTGGTTACTCAGTGGCGAAACCGCTTTATTAGAGAAGCAAATGCTGCCGACAATAAAAGTAATACCCGCGCAATAGACAGCCTGCTTAATTATGAAACTGTGAAATATTTTAATAATGAGCAGTTTGAAGCCAAAACGTACGACACCTTTTTAGCAAACTGGGAAAAAGCCCGTTTAAAAAATAGAATGTCGTTGCTCGCCCTCAACTCAGGCCAAGCACTTATTATTGCCTGTGCTATTACCGCGTTAATGTGGTTGGGCTCAACCGAGGTAGTTGCAGGTACGCTTTCTATTGGTGAACTAGTGATGATCAACGCGTATATGATTCAATTGTTTTTACCGCTTAACTTTTTAGGCTTTGTGTACCGCGAAATAAGACGCGCGCTAACCGACCTTGAAAACATGCTTGGGCTACTTAACAAAAAACCACAAATAACCGATGCACTTAATGCTAAAGAGCTCAATATTAGCCAAGGTGAAATAACATTTAATAATGTAAGTTTTAGTTACGATGCGCATCGCCCTATTCTTAATAATCTTAGCTTTAGTGTTAAAGCAGGCAGCAAAGTAGCTATTGTTGGTGCCAGTGGGGCTGGTAAAAGCTCATTGGCGCGACTGCTTTATCGTTTTTATGATGTAAGCGCCGGTGAAATTAGTATCGATAATCAAGCAATAAACTCAGTAACACTTAATAGTTTACGAAAAGCCATTGCAATAGTGCCGCAAGACACCGTGCTGTTTAACACCACCATTCGTGAAAATATCGCTTACGGTAGACCATCAGCAAGCGATGCTGAAATTGACGAAGCCATTGCTATGGCGCATTTAAAAGACTTTATAGGCACACTTGATAAAGGCGATAAAACACTGGTTGGCGAGCGCGGTTTAAAAGTATCCGGCGGCGAAAAACAGCGTATTGCCATTGCCCGCGCCATTTTGAAAAAGTCCCCTATTTTAATTTTTGATGAAGCAACATCTGCACTCGACTCTCATTCTGAGCAAGCAATACTTGCTGCAATGCGTGAGGTTGCCAGTAACCATACGAGTATTGTTATTGCTCATCGGTTATCTACTATTACCGATGCAGACACCATTATTGTGCTCAAAGCCGGACAAATTATTGAGCAAGGTAAGCACGATGAGTTACTTACACTCGCCGGAGAATACGCCCGTATGTGGGAGCTTCAGCATAAAAAATAAATAGTGTGTGCCCCCTCTTAGCTCGGATACTTTTAAGTATTCGAGCTAAATAAAGCGTTTATAGAACCTATTAGCCTTTCTCTTTTCTCCTATATTAGCTTTATCGAGCACTGTGGTGATTCACCTCAAAAGATTTGTTTGTCTGATTAATATCAATAACAATCGATAAGTTAAATATTCGTAACAATAAAAATGATTCACTGCTGCTTTAATTCAATCAGTGATACTCAGGAGTAAGTAATGAAAAAGAGTTTAATTGCCGCAGCATTAGCTGCCACATTTATTACAGGTTGTTCAGAGCCGCAAACAACAAAAATAGATGAGCAACAACCTAAAGTAACTACAGCAACAGTGACAGAAAAAGCAGAGTTAGGTAGTTTTGGTGTTGATCTAACAGCTCGTAACGAAGCCGTGAAACCAGGCGATGACTTTTTTATGTATGCCAGCGGCACGTGGTATGACAACTACGAAATGCCTGCAGATAAAACCCGCTATGGTGCATTTTCTGGATTAGCTGAGCGCAGCGAAGGCGATGTTAAAGCTATTATTGAAGAAATAGCCGCACGTAAAGATTTAAACGCAGAAGAAAAACTCGTTGCTGATTTTTACAATGCGTATATGGATACCGAAACACTTAATAAACTCGGTGTAGCGCCTATTAAGCCATTGTTAAGTGAAATTAGTGATATAGCGTCAACTGACGATTTAGCTGAGATGTTTGGTAAGTCTTGGTTAACCGGTAATAAAGCCCCTTTTGGCGGCGGTATGTGGTTTAATCGCCTAGACCCTAATAAATATGAAATGTCACTAGGTGCTGGTGGTTTAGGTTTACCAGATCGTTCTTACTACCTTGAAGACGCTGAGCGCTTTGTAAAAACCCGTACAGCTTATGTTGCTCACATTGCTGACATGCTTAAGTTTGCAGGAGTAGAAAATACCGCTGAGCGCGCTCAAGCAATAGTTGATCTTGAAACCAAAATTGCACAAGGTCATTGGCCTCGTGAAAAGCGCCGTAATCGCGACGTAACCCTAAACCAAGTTGAACGTGCCGATTTAAGCACTGCTTATCCTGGCTTTAACTGGGATTTATATTTTGCGCAAACAGGTTATAAAGTACCTCAGTTAAATGTATCTCAGCCTGAGCCAATAAAAGCGATGATTGAGCTAATCAATCAAGAAGATATTGCAGTATGGAAAGACTACCTAACGTATCACGCTATTAGCGGTAACGCAGGTTTACTATCAGAGGACGTATTTAATACTAACTTTGCTTTTTTTGGTAAAGAACTAAACGGACAGCAAGAGCCTCGCCCTCGTTGGAAACGTGCAATAAGTGAAATGTCAGGCACAAGTTCGCTTGGTTTTGCTATTGGTAAGATATACGTAGCACGTTACTTTCCTGAGTCGTCAAAACAACAAATGTCTGAGCTGGTTGAAAACCTACGTACAGCTCTTGGTGAACGTATTGATAACTTAGAGTGGATGGGCGATGAAACTAAAGTAAATGCGCGCGCTAAACTGGCTGCATTTGTACCAAAAATTGGTTATCCCGATGTTTGGCAGTCTTATGATGGTTTAAGCATTACTAAAAACGATTTAATCGGTAATGTGAAAAACATGCGTGAATTTTTTCATGCAGAAAGTGTTGAAAAAGAGCTACAAAAAACAGACCGTAACCGCTGGGGCATGACGCCACAACGCGTAAACGCTTACTACAATAGCTCGTTTAATGAAATTGTATTTCCGGCTGCGATATTACAACCGCCGTTTTTCGATCCAAATGCCGATCCCGCTGTAAACTATGGCGGTATTGGCGCTGTAATTGGTCACGAAATGGGTCATGGATTTGACGATCAAGGTTCAAAATCAGACGAAAACGGTGTGCAACGTAACTGGTGGACTGATGCTGACCGCGCTGCATTTGACAAAAAAGCCGATCAACTGGCTGCGCAGTACAGTAAATACGAGCCAATAGAAGGTAACTTTGTTAATGGTCGAAATAGCCTTGGCGAAAACATTGGTGATGTAGGTGGGCTATCAATGGCTTATCACGCGTACAAGCTCAGTTTAAATGGTAAAGAAGCGCCTGTTATTGACGGCGTTACTGGCGATCAGCGTTTCTTCCTTGCGTGGGCACAAGTATGGAAAGAAAAACGTACTGAGCAAAGCATGCTTAACCAACTGCGTGGTGGCACACATGCCCCTGGTCGCTTTAGAGCACAAGCGCCGCGTAACCACGATGCATGGTACAAAGCGTTTGATGTAAAACCAGGCGATGCGTTATACCTTCCTGAAGATGAGCGTGTACGTATTTGGTAAGTAACACTTACTTATTATTTAGTAAGGCAACCTGTTATACAGGTTGCTTTTTTTATTGAATTAAATTTACACATAATAGATATAATTCCAACGTCTAGAACCCTCGATGATCCCATTAATAAAATACAGTTTACATGGCTTTTAAACGCTACCGATTTAATCTGTTTTAATACTTACTAGCCCTTGAATGCATTTACCTTTAGAATACGCATTATAATTTTATTCTATTATTTACATATATTAAGGCGAAACGCAGATGGGAAGAGCTTACCAAAACAAAAAAGATTCAATGGCTAAGACTGCGGGTGCTAAAACTAAAGTTTATTCTAAGTACGGCAAAGAAATTTATATTTGTGCAAAAAACGGCGGTGTAGATCCAGATGGTAACTTATCATTACGTCGTTTAATTGAACGCGCTAAAAAAGACCAAGTACCAGCACACGTTATTGACCGCGCAATAGACAAAGCAAAAGGCGGCGGCGGTGAAGACTACGCAGCAACACGTTACGAAGGTTACGGCCCTGGTAACTGTATGATTATTGTTGACTGTTTAACAGACAACAACAAGCGTACCTTTGCTGATGTCCGTGTTTGTTTTACCAAAGCAAATGCTAAAATTGGCGCTCAAAACTCTGTTTCACATTTATTTGATCACCTTGCTATTTTTGTATTTGACGGTGATGACGACGAAGCAGTACTTGAAGCTCTTATGATGGCTGATGTTGATGTAACTGACGTAGAAGTAGATGACGGTAAAGTTACTGTTTTTGCTCCTCATACAGAGTACAACAATACACGTACAGCGCTTGAAGAAATGGGCGTGACTGAATTTGACGAAGACCTAATTAGCTTTGTGCCACAAATTGAAACGCCGATTGAAGGCGAAGACGTTGAAGTTATGGAACGCTTTTTAGCAATGTTAGAAGATTGCGACGACGTACAAAACGTTTACCATAACGCGCAATTCTAAATAGCAATTTAGTAAGTTAGAACGACTTTAAGCCAACAGCTATGTTGGCTTTTTCATTTTTAGAACATGGTATTAATATGAACTCCTTTAAAGAGCTTAAAAGTGGCAAACTTGTTGGTGCTACTCGCCTGCAATTAGTAGAAGAGCTAACAATATTCCCTGAAGAAATATTTAGCTTAGCTGACACGCTTGAAGTTCTCGATTTATCGAATAATAACTTATCAACACTACCTGATGAATTTGCCTGTTTAACAAACCTGAAGCGTGTGTTTTTATCGTTTAATCAGTTTAAGCATATTCCTAAAGTGCTCGCTAAATGCCCTGCTTTAATTATGGTCGCGTTTAAAGGTAACCAAATTTCTGAATTTGCTTTAAACAGCCTGCCAAAAAATATTGAGTGGCTAATACTCACCGATAATACGTTAAGCGAATTGCCTGAAGATTTTGGTAATTATACCCAGCTTAAAAAGCTTGCGCTTGCAGGCAATCAACTTAAGCAACTGCCAAGTAGCATGGCGCAGTGTAAAAACCTTGAGCTTGTTAGGCTCTCTGCTAATAACTTAACACACGTAGACGACTGGCTGTTTGAATTGCCTAAACTTGCTTGGCTTGCGTTTGCCGGTAACGATTTTAATAAAGCCCAGTGCCTTACAAAAAGCTGCTTAGAAAATAAGTCTCTTAACGATTACACACTTAGTCATGTTATTGGCCAAGGTGCATCGGGCGTTATTCATTTAGCACAAGCTATTGAAAGTGCTGTAGCGATTAAATTATTTAAAGGCGCAATTACCAGCGACGGCTACCCGCTTGATGAAGTAAATTGCTGCTTACAAGCAGGCGATCACGCTAATTTAATTCAAGTACTTGCCTACATTGAGCAAAGTGATCAGCTAGGTTTAGTAATGGAGCTAATAGATAAAAGCTTTGCTAATTTAGGCCTGCCTCCAAGCCTTGAAACCTGTACTCGTGATACCTTTAATGATGATTGCCATTACTCAACTCACGCTATTTTAAAAATTGCACAGCAAATGGTAAGTACCTTACATCACTTGCATATTTGTAAAGTAAGCCATGGCGACGTGTATGCGCATAACACCATGATAAACAAAGATGCTGATGTATTATTTGGTGATTTTGGTGCAGCCACAAACTTAGCCATGTTAAGTGATTATCAACAAAAGCAAATCGAGTTAATTGAAGTACGTGCATTAGGGTGTTTAATTGAAGACTTAATAGGCACGGTAACTGGCGATGATAAACAAAGTGAGCTCTTTGTTAAAATGTCCGATATGGCAAAATGTGCCATGCAACCTACATTAAATCAAAGACCTACATTTACTGAGTTATTAGCAGAGCTAAAATAAATTTAATATTAATAATATAAGCGAGCAAAATGTAACATCTTACTCGCTTTTATTTTATGTTTATTCGGATTTTCCGTACTTATTTAGTGCGCTTAAACGGGTAAACCTGTTGTTTAAGCATACCTACGGGCATGTAATCCCCGACTACACCATACGCTTGTGGCCACTCTTTTTGGCCTTTAACAGCAGTACCAAACACATAATCTAAAAACGAAAAATGTGCAGCGTAATTTCGGTCAATCGCGGCTTTATCTGACGCATGATGCCAATGGTGAAACTGCGGTGTAACCATAAAATATTTTAGCCAACCAAATTTCACACGCACATTTGCATGGTTAAACACAGCCTGCAAACCCACAATTATTACGTACAAACTAATTATTTGCTGTGAAAAACCAAGTACAAATATAGGCGTGAGCACTAAGCTGCGCGTTACGAGTATTTCAAGAATATGCTGGCGAGAGCCCGCTAACCAATCCATTTCTTTAGCACTGTGATGTACGCCATGAAAGCGCCATAATAAAGGGACTTCGTGATAGGCACGATGCACCCAATACTGCATTAAATCAGCCACGAGTATTATTAAAAACAACTGCACTATAAAGGGTGTTTGCTCTATATAACCTTGTACTGTAGATGATACAGCCCAGCCAAAGCCATAATGCACAAAGTGGTTAGTAACGAGTAATACAAAACCAATAATTAAATGATTTACAAAGAAGTGGTTTAAATCGCCTCGCCATTCGCTACGTAATATTTTTTGATCTTTACGATGAGGTAATAACTTTTCAATCACAATAAATATAAGTGTTGAGCCGAGTAAATCTAAAATAAACCAATCAAGCCCTATATAAGGTGTATCAGAAGCAAATTCGTTTACTTCAACGTTTGGTCCGCCAAACATAATAGCGAGTAAAATAAAAAACCACGCTGTAGCCCCTAAACGCTTATTGGTATTACGTACAAAGTTAAGTAATCCTAAACTGCCCGAGACCAATAATGATGCAAACATAAGCTGACGTAAAAAGTCGACGCTGTAGCTTTTTCTCAGCTCTGGTGTGGTTAAATATTCAGGAAAGTGAAACGCTAATACGCCTAAGCAACTCAGTATTGCTAAAAAGCAGGCTATGTAGCCACTTATGTTGCCCTCACCTATCTGAAGATGATTTGTGCGAAATACTTTTCGCGATAGAGCTCTGATCATTTTTATTATTCCTTGCGTCGTTGAGTTGATTAAATACAACGAAATTCCATTGATTTACACACCCACATATTAACAAAATTTAGGGTATAAAAAATACAAATAGTTCCCTTCTAATTTTGAATTGCAAATATACAGATAAACTAAACGCAAAAAAGCCACGCAATGCGTGGCTTGGTTGGATAAAGCTAAACTTTTACAAGGTCAATTATAAGTACTGACCTAATGCTTTAACTTGGTCTAACATGCGGTTTGAGAAACCCCACTCATTGTCGTACCAAGCCATTACTTTAACTAGTTTGCCATTGGCTTTAGTTTGCGTTGCATCAAAGATAGACGACGCTGGGTTATGGTTAAAGTCGATAGAAACAAGCGGAAGCTCGTTATATTCTAAAATACTCTTCATTGAACCCGTTGATGCTTCTTTCATGATTGCATTGATTTCTTCTGCAGTCGTATCACGCTTTGTGATAAACGTAAAATCAACTAAAGAAACATTGATTGTAGGTACACGTACCGACATACCATCTAATTTACCAGCAAGTTCTGGTAATACTAAACCAACAGCTGCCGCAGCACCTGTTTTAGTTGGGATCATAGATTGAGTTGCACTACGCGCACGGTATAAATCTGGGTGGTAAACGTCAGATAAGTTTTGATCGTTGGTGTAAGCGTGAATAGTCGTCATGCTACCTTGCTCAATACCTACTGTGTCGTTAATTGCTTTTGCAATTGGCGCTAAACAGTTAGTAGTACAAGAAGCGTTAGAAATGATATTGCTGTCAGCATTAATTACGTCGCTGTTTACACCATGCACTACTGTTGCATCTAAACCAGTACCTGGAGCAGATACGATTACTTTTTTAGCGCCTGCAGTAATGTGCTTAGCGGCGTCATCACGTTTAGTGAAAAAACCAGTACATTCTAAAACGATATCTACGTTTAGCTCTTTCCACGGTAAGTTTGCAGGGTCACGCTCTTGCGTTAACGTAATTACGTCATCCCCAATTAGCATAGTGTTGTTTTCAAGTGTTACTTTTTTTGAAAATTGACCATGAACAGAGTCATATTGCGTTAAATGTGCATTTACGTTAGCTGGTGCTAAATCGTTAATTGCTACAATTTTAATTTCGCTGTTTTGAGCTGACTCATAAAGTGCACGTAAAACATTTCTACCGATACGGCCGTACCCGTTAATTGCTACATTAATCATTTTAGACTCCTATTTAAGTTCACTTGCTTGGCGAGCAAGCGCTTCAATTGCTTGCCAGTCTTTATTTTCAATTAGTTGTTTATCTAGCATCCACGTACCACCAACACAAATAACGTTGTTAAGCGCTAAATAATTAGGAGCAGTTGCTAGGCTAATGCCGCCAGTTGGGCAAAAAGTAATATGTGGTAATGGGCCACCGATTGATTTAAGCATAGCTGTTCCGCCTGCAGCTTCTGCTGGGAAGAATTTTAAATACTTAAAACCATGCGACGCAAGTTGCATAACTTCACTTGCAGTTGCAGCGCCTGGTAAAAATGGTATATCTGATGTTTTAGCTAAAGCAATAAGCTCATCGCTCACACCTGGACTCACCATAAAATCTGCACCAGCAGCAACCGAAAGATCAAAACTTGCCTTATCTACTACCGTACCAGTACCTACATAGGCTTCAGGTACTTCTGCTTTCATTAGCTTTACAGCTTCTGCAGCAATGGGTGTACGTAGTGTTATTTCTAAGGCTTTTAAGCCACCGTTGTATAAAGCTCTTGCAAGTGGTGCTGCATCTTCTAATTTTTCGATTACAACCACTGGCACTACGGGTGCCGATGCTAAGATTTTTTCAATACTCATTACTTGTTCCTCATTACCCAGTATGGCTAATATTTATTCAAGTCCAAAAGCACTCGCGCCTAAATCGGCACTGCTTACGATATTTCTAAATCCAGTAAATAATTCACGACCTGTACCAAATGTTGCACTTGGCAGGCTAAGCTCTGCTTCACGCTTAGCAAGTTCTTCGTCGCTAACGTGTACTTTTAATATTCCGTTTGGCGCATCAAGCGTCACTAAATCGCCTTCTCGGATTTTAGCAATAATGCCGCCTTCTACTGCCTCTGGTGCTAAGTGAATAGCAGCAGGTACTTTACCTGATGCACCCGACATACGACCGTCAGTAACAATGGCTACTTTAAAGCCTTCATCTTGAAGCGTTGCCATTACTGGCGTTAACTTGTGTAGCTCTGGCATACCTTTCGCTTTAGGGCCTTGCTCTTTTAGCACGGCAATAAAGTCTTGGTTTAATTCGCCACGAGTGTATGCATCTTGCAGAGCACTTTGTGAACTAAATACTTTTGCAGGAGCAGTAACGGTTTGATGTTCTTCAGCAACAGCTGACACTTTGATAACAGCTTTACCTAAGTTGCCAGTCAGAAGTTGCAGACCACCTTGCTTACTAAATGGGTTACTCACTGGGCGAAGTACTTCTTCATCGTGCGAGTTTGCTGGGCAATCTACCCATTTAACTTTAGTTGGGCCAGTTGAGTCGCTCATGATCAAGCTATCGTCTTTATCTAAACGAGGCTCTGTCATGTATGGTGCTAAACCATCGCCAAGCATTGTTTTAACGTCTGTATGTAAGTAACCAGCGCTTGCTAGTTCTCGCATTAAGAAACCCATACCGCCTGCTGCTTGAAAGTGGTTTACATCAGCTGAGCCGTTAGGGTAAATACGTGTAAGAAGTGGTACAACTTCTGATAAGTCAGACATATCTTTCCACGTAACCTGAATGCCGGCAGCTTTTGCTATCGCAACAATATGGATTGCATGGTTAGTAGAACCACCTGTAGAAAGCAGACCCACTAAACCATTTATAATCGTTTTTTCGCTGATCACATCGGCTAAACAAGGGCTTTCTTTATCATCCGTAAGCTGCTTAAGCATAGTTTCTACAGCATTACCTGTAAGGCCATCGCGAAGCTCAGTGTAAGGATTAATAAACGAGCTACCTGGAAGGTGTAAGCCCATTATTTCCATTAACATTTGGTTTGAATTGGCAGTACCGTAGAACGTACACGTACCAGCGCTGTGATAAGACGCACTTTCAGCTTCAAGTAAGTCTTCGCGGCTCACTAAACCTTGTGCAAACTTTTGGCGAATACGTGCTTTTTCTTTATTCGGAATACCTGATTGCATTGGACCTGCTGGTAAAAAGAACACAGGTAAATGACCAAACGACAATGCACCAATTAATAAACCAGGAACAATTTTGTCACAAACGCCTAAACAAAAAACGCCATCAAACACATCGTGCGAAAGAGAAATTGCTGTAGACATAGCAATTACATCGCGAGAAAAAAGTGAAAGTTCCATGCCGTCACGCCCTTGCGTAACACCATCACACATTGCAGGAACGCCACCAGCAACTTGAGCTGTAGCATCGTATTTTGTTGCAATGTCTTTAATTAAATCTGGGTAGTCTTTGTATGGCACATGAGCCGATAACATATCGTTATATGAGTTGATAATAGCAAGATTTGGCTGCTCATCAGCCTTTAAGCGCGCTTTGTCATCACTGCTACATGCAGCCATAACATGGGCTATATTTCCGCAACCTAAACCGGCACGAACTCTTGTTTGTTTTTTTGCGTGCGAAATGCGATCTAAATAATCTTGACGGGTATTTTTACTGCGTTCGATAACGCGCTGGGTAACTTCTTGAATACGAGGATGTAACATAATTTAACTCATCTCTATTAGTTAGAGGATAAAGGCTCAGTAGCAACTACAGACTCCACGTAAATAACTGTACTGAGCATCTTTGATTTACCCGTTCAAAGGTACGCTACCAGGGAGCCTCTCACAACAACCCTGACACCGGTGTCACTGTATTAACGCATAGCAATGACACCGGTGTCAACCCCGGGTAACAAAAATAGTTTAATATTTTAACATGACCGAATAATGACCTAATTGATTTTTAGGCACAAACCATGTTTTAGCAAGTTCAGAGTAAAAAAAGCCCGAATAAGCGTCACTCATATTCGGGCTACTGTGAAAGTGTTTTAAACTCACTATTTTATTGCTGAGGTAGACTCGCGTGTAATCAAGCGCGACTCAAGCGTTACCTGATACGGCTGCTCTTGTGGTTGAGCTATGTGTAAAATAAGTTGCGTTACGGCTTGTTTAGTCATTTCTTCAACGGGCTGTGCAATCGTTGTTAACCCAGGCCAAATATGACGTGCAATGGGCGCATTATCAAACCCAGCTATTGAAATGTCATCAGGCACTTTTAATTGGCGCTGAGTTGCTAATTTAAGTACGGCAGCCGCCATGTAATCGTTTGATGCAAATACAGCGGTTGGCCTAGGGGATAAATCTAATATGCTGCGTGCACTATCTACACCTGAGTGATAACTAAAGTTACCCTCCTCGACTAAGCGCTCATCAAATTCTATACCATGGCTTGCAAGTGAACGCCTGTAACCTTTAAAACGTTGTTGCGTGGCACTGTGATCCGGGTGCCCTTTAATAAAGGCTATAGATTTATGACCGAGGTTAATTAAATGCTCGGTAATCTCAAATGCGCCTTGCTCGTCGTTACTACGCACTGAAATTGAATCATCTTGTAGTAAAGCTGAAGCAACCCTTGCATAAGGAATTTTTTTGGATTTTAAAAAAGAAGCAAGCTCAGCAAAGTCACCAAAAGGAGGTGTTAGCACAATGCCATCTAATCGAGAAGTTTGTAGTAATTGCTCAATATTATTTATAAGTGCTTCACCACGAAACTCACAAGGGTGTATCAATAAATTATAGTTGTTTTCTTTACACGCTTCTAAGGCGCCCGTTTGCACTCGGGTAATATAACTTTTACTTGGGTTATCGTATAAACAGCCAATAATAAAGCTACGATTTTGAGCAAGACCTCGTGCAATTGGATTTGGGGTGTAATCAAGCTCTTTAAATACCGCAAGCACCTTTTCTCGGGTGGCGGCACTTACATTAGGCTCATTGTTTAACACGCGTGAGACGGTTTTTTTAGAAACCCCTGCATGGCTTGCTACACTATTTATGGTTACTTTTTTCATCTGTCCATTATCCAAATACAACCTGTAAGACCAAAGCCCTATTTGCTATTGTGTAAACACGCAGCAGCGCCAATAAGCGGTATGTTGTCCTGTGTTACGAGTGTTACAGGGATTTGTCCTGCGTACTGCGACATAATACCCTTTTGCGAAAATCGTTCAACAAAACGACTCTCAAGAAGTCTCGCTTGCATACGAGGTAGTATTCCACCGCCAATAAATAATCCACCTAACGCGCCATAAACAACCGCTAAATCACCGGCAACACTGCCAATCCAATCACAAAACTGGTTTAAGGTTGCATCACACACATCACATTCACCACTATTTGCAAGGCTGCTAATTTGTGCGGCATCTAAATTTTTAGCTGTTACACCCTTAACCGCAGACATTGCTTTGTATAAATGCGTTATGCCAGGACCTGAAAAAACTGTTTCGATAGAAACATGGGGATGATCTTTACGTAACTCATTTAATAATAAAGTATCGAGTTCATTAACAGGTGCAAGTGATATATGCCCCCCTTCTGAACTTAGCACTGCGGTAGATTGAGACGTTCTAACTAAGCACGCGGCACCAAAACCAGTACCTGGACCTATAACACCAATGTTTGCGTTATCATCAGCTTGACCTGATTTAACAATGACATTTTGTTTAGGATCTAAGTAAGGGGCAGCGTAAGCAAAGGCAGCAAAATCATTAATGACTTCAAGTTGTTGTAAATCAAAATGAGTTTTAAATTCACTGACGCTAAAATGCCAACCTAAATTGGTTAAATGCACTTGCCCGGCTTTTATTGGCCCTGCAACGGCTAAACATGCGCGTTTGGGTGCAATATGTGGGACGGTTTGTAAATATTGCTCGAGCGCACTTTCAAGAGAACCAAAATTGGCACTAGGAAAAATATTAATGTGCTCTATTATAAATTGGTTAGTCTGTTCATTAAAAGCAGTTATTAAAGCAAAGCGGGCATTAGTGCCGCCGACATCAGCAACTAAGATGGGATCAAATTGGGCAGAAGCGTTTGGGCTCATAGTATTATCTCTTTTGTTAAGCGACTCATGCTTATTATTTTACAATGGTGTACCATTGTTATTTATACTTTGAGCTATCACCTCAAAGTAGCTATCACAGTAAAAAATGCTGCCTATAAAGATATAGACAGCGAATACGTTTTGACAACAAAATGATAAAACACTGACATTATGACACCGGTGTCAGGAATTTATCAATAAAAATATACGTTAATTCACAAAAAGCTTGAAATTATTCATCAATAAACGAAAATGACACAATTATTTATCAATTTAATTAAGTTGTAACAATGAAAGGTAAAGCTACCTCATTTGATATTGCCCACTATGCAGGGGTATCTCAATCGACTGTATCTCGCGCTTTACGTAACAGCCACCTTGTTAATGAAGAAACACGCAAGCGTGTTTTCGATATAGCCAAAAAGCTTAATTATAAAGTTGATAAAAATGCGAGTAACCTTCGCACTCAACAAAGTAGTACGCTTGCATTATTGTTGTTTGAAGATCCCACTTCTGACGAGTCCCAAATAAATCCTTTCTTTTTAGCCATGCTTGGCAGTATTACCCGTGCTTGCGCTAAAGAAGGTTACGATTTATTAGTTTCATTTCAATCGGCCAGTGCTGATTGGCAAGCAGACTACGAAGACAGCCACAGAGCTGATGGCATTATTTTACTCGGGTATGGCGATTACATTGATTACCAACCAAAATTTAACACCTTACTTGAACAAAACACTAAGTTTGTTTGCTGGGGTGCAACGGTAGATAACCGTCCCGATTTAACTGTTTGTTGTGATAACTACGGTGGCGGTAAGCTCGCCGCTGAGCACTTTATTGCGCATAGCAGAACTGATTGCGCTTTTATTGGTGATGCTTCTGATCACAGCCCCGAATTTTTTAGTCGTTTTCAGGGTTTTAAAGATGAGCTATTGGCTAACAACGTTAAAATAAATGAGCGTAAAATGGCTAATGCTATCTCTACTGAAGAATCTGGCTATCACGCAACACGCTCACTAATTGCTAATAATATTAAATTTAACGCCTTATTTGCTGCAAGTGACTTAATTGCTATTGGGGCTATACGCGCACTTAAAGAAGCAAATATCAACGTGCCGAAAGATGTTGCGGTAGTCGGCTTTGATAATATAGCCATTGCAAGTTATGTAAACCCCCCCCTAACTACAATAGAACAAAACACCACTATTGCTGGGCAAATGTTAGTAGAGAACCTATTAAAACTGATACGTGGTGAAGAAGTTCAAAGCACCCTGTTGCCTCCTATTCTCATTCCTAGAAAGTCAAGCTGAGCCTTCTCTTTCCATGTATATGTCGATTACATCCATTCACATTCGTTTACAAACAAGAAAACCATTTAAAAACAGACAATTAAAAAAAAATTAGCGAAAAAAATCACTTTTAAGGCCCAAAACTGACTGTTTCAGCACCTATTGCGTAGTTACTCACCATTAACCGCATTTACTATTTAGTTTCAATAATGTAAATTTATTGTGATGCTATATTTCACTTTGTTTAATTTATGATTTATAGCTTAAATAACAATAATATCTCAGGGATTTACATATGTTTAAAACTAAAGCACTATCAAATGCAATAAGATATTCTTTATTGCTAGGATCTGTAGCCTTAGCGCCTAACGCGCTAGCCCAGGAAAATGACTTAAACTCAGACGTTGAACTAGAAGAAGAAGCGCCAGAGCGAATTGTTGTAACAGGTTCGCGTATAAGAAAAGCTGAATTTTCAAATGCATCGCCAATTCAAATTATCAACGGTGACTTATCTCGTGAAATGGGTTTATTTGATGCAGGTTCAATGCTCCAGTCAACCAGCCAAGCGGCTGGTGCTCAAATAGATAATACATTTGGTGGTTTTGTACTAGATAACGGTCCAGGCGCCGCAACAATCGGATTTCGTGGTTTAGGTGCTGAGCGTACTCTTGTACTTATCAACGGTCGAAGAATGGCTCCCGCAGGTGTAGGTGGTGCGCCAACTTCACCTGATTTGAACTTGATACCAGGTGTAATGATTGAGCGTGTAGAGAATTTATTTGATGGCGCATCAACCGTTTATGGTTCTGATGCGGTAGCGGGTGTAGCTAACGTAATATTAAAAAAAGATGTTGAAGGCTTTATTTTTGATGCATCTTACCGTCAACCTAAAGGTGAAGGCGGTGAAGAAACTGTACTTTCGGGTATGTGGGGCAAAACCATGGATAATGGTTTTATCACCGTTGGTGTTGAATATTCAGAACAGAAATCTCAATCTTTAGCTGGCAACCCTTTTGTTAAAGGGTGTGAAGAGCGTATTTGGGAAGCTGAAGATGGCAGTATCGTAACCCGAAACAGTGGCTATGGTCCTGTAGCAAGCGGTGAAGATTCATGTGACATTTTCCCTCTAACAAACCGTATTAGCGTACCATCTTTCTTTGGTAGTGTTTATTATACACCTGACTTTACAAACACTGGTATTCCAAACTTCAGTGAATCAACTGTACCATCAAGTCTTGAAGGATTTTTACCTTCATGGGTAGCGGGCGATTTTGATGGCGATGGTATCAACGATGGTGTATTTGTAGATGGTAACGGCGATGGTTTCCGTGACGTTGATTTCCAAGACCCTCTATACGCTTTCCAACAATCTGATTACTACAAAAGCGGTGATTACAGAAGTAAAAATGAACGTATTTCACTAATGCTTAATGGTGAATATAACTTCCAAGATGATAACGATACAACTTTCTACTACGAAGGTTTATACGCTAGTCGTAAATCACCAATTTTTAGTCCAGGTGCACAGATATTCCAACAAGTAGCGGCATCAAACCCATATAACCCTTGTGGAACAAACGGTATTGACTGTTTTGGCGTGTTAGGTGTGGGCCCTGGTGGACCAGAAGCCGTTCAGCCAATCATCAATATTCGTGGTGACCGTGATCAAACTGAGGTTGAAGTTTCACAATATCGCTTAGTTACTGGTGTTACTGGTAATCTTGGTATGTTTGAAAACATCGGCTTAGACAATTGGTACTACGACGCATCTGTATCGTACAGTGCATCAAAAGGTACTGACCACCGTGTTGGTATTGATGAAGAGCGCTTAATTAACTCATTAGAAACCGCTGTTCTTAATGATGATGGTACTGTTACCTGTGGTACCGGTTCTGATGGATGTGTTCCTGTTAATTTATTTGCAGATAGTATTTATCAAGAAGGTGGCGGTACGCTTTCACCTGAAGAAGCTGCTTACTTGTTTATCGACCGCGATATCGAAACTAAAGTAAACCAGTTTGTTTTCAATGCATTCATGGGTGGTGATTTCTTCGCATTACCATGGAACAACGAAACTGTTGCAGGTATCGTTGGGGTTGAATATCGTCGTGATGAAATTGAATCAAATCCAAATGCTGCTGCATCTCAAGGCTTACTATGGGGCTATTTTGCTGACCAAGGCGCTGATGGCTCACGTAACTTAAAGGAAATATTCACAGAAGTTGAATTCCCTTTACTTAAAGGTGTTAAAGGCGCTGAAGAACTTACATTTACAGCTTCTGGCCGTGTTTCTGAAGAATCTTTCTACGATGCAGAATCAACTTATAGTCTTAAAACAATTTACCGTCCTGTTGAGTGGTTTACTCTACGTGCAACAAAAGGTACTTCGTACAGAGCACCTAACCTACGCGAGCGTTTCTTAAACGGTACGTCTGGTTTTAATACAGTTGCCGATCCATGTGTTGTTCCGGAAGATGCTCGTAATATCGACCCATTGAACCCAGGTTCAGCAGCTACATATAATGCAGCAGAAGAAACACGTGATACAGCTGTACTAAACGCTTGTCAAGCATCAGGTATTGATCCAACTACTCTTGGTTTAGGTCAAAATGGAACTGACTCATACACTGCAGCTTACAGCGCTGAGATTGAAACTGGCGGTACAACTGAGCTTAGTGCTGAAACATCAGTGGCTAAAACATACGGTTTTATCTTTGAACAACCGTTCACTGATGCATTTGATTTAACAATGTCATTAACCCGCTTTGATATTGAAGTAACGAATAGTATTGCAGAGCCAAGCGCTGGTTACAGTATTGGTCAGTGTTATTCTGCTGATGGTAATGATGCTTTCTGTAGCCGTATCGGACGTGACGAAAATGGTCAAATTGATTTAGTTGATGCTAGCTTTATCAATATTGGTTTAATCTCATCTAAAGGTTTTGATTACAATATCTACTTTGAAACAGATACAGTAATCGCAGAAGAAAACCTAGGTATTACACTAGATCTTCAAGCTACTCGCATGACAGAGCAAGTTTTTGACGTGCTTGGTACTATTGATGACAATATGGGCGAGCCAGATTCTCCGGAATGGCGTGGTACCGCTCGCTTACAACTTAAATACTCTGATTTTAGATTTAACTGGGAAACGCGTTTCATCGGTAAAGGTCGTGAAGATGAGGATGATTTAGGTGAATTTGAAGAAGGCACTGCAGGTTGTCGTGGTTTAACTGATGCTAACGGTGAAGCACTTAAATGTCGCCCAGTTGGCTTCACCGATGACTACTTTGTACATAATATCGGTATGACTTGGTCTAACGATGCTTATAAAGTGAACTTTGGTGTTCGTAACGTGTTTAATGAAGCTCCTCCTAAAGTAGATCCAAGTGGTTCTTTTTCAAACACTAATATCCCTCTAGGTGTTGGTTATGACACTTCAGGTCGTAGCCCATACATCAGTTTTACAGCTTCTTTTTAATTAGAATTGGCTGAGTAAATATTCAATCCAGATGGCCTAAAATTTTAGGCCATTTTTTTTGAGGGAATAAAAATGAAATTTAAAAAAAGAATATTAGTAGGATTAACCCTACTAGGCCTATCTTCTTTTGCTAATAGCGAAACTGAAGATGCGGCACAAGTAAGCAGTATTGATGCTTTCTCAATGTCATCTGCTATACGCAGTGTTGTAGCATCACCTGATGGTAAGAAGCTTGCTATTTTAAGAGCGACTACTAAAAATGGTGACTATATAATTGAGATAAGAGATCCAAATAACCTAGATGCAGAGCCTGTAAGATTAGGCGCTGATAAAATGCTGATATCTTCAATCGTCTGGTTAAACGATGAAAAACTTGGCGTTATGTTTAGGCAAATATTAGAAGATGGAAGTCGCAAATACTGGGTTAATAAGTTTGCAATAACCGATGCAGATGGTAAAGGCGACTGGCTATTACCATTTAAGAAAAAACGAAATGTTCAATTTAATATAATAAATATACTTCCTGACAAAAAAGATGAAGTATTAGTAGAGGTTGATATTAATAATAACTACATTCCAGATGTAGTGCGCTTTAATATTAATACTGGACGAAGCGTTACTGTAATGCGCGGAAATGAAAAAGTATCAGGCTCATTCGTTTCTGACTACGACGGTGAAATAAGAATAGCCCAAGGTTGGAATAAGTCTGATAACGCAATCGATTATTATGCCCGAGATAAAGGTAATGATGATTGGAAAGTAATTAAGCAAGTTAGTCCTAAAAAGCGTGAAAACTTTGAGATTTTAGGGTTTGCGAAAGGTAACCCTAACGAAGTTTATGTTAATGCCAACTTAGGCGAAAATACGACTGGCATTTATATTTATAATATTAAAACAGGTCAGTATTCTGAACGTCAATTTGGTCTTAAGTCTGTAGATACCGATGGTGTTATACTTGATACCGACGGCACCTTACAAGGCTTTCGCTATACAACTAAGCAACCTAAGTTTTATTTCACAGATCCTAACCTACAAGCACTTAACGAATCTGTTGCGTCTTTATTTAAAGGTAAATTTGTACAAATCATCAGTAGCTCTGATAACGATAATGTATTAGTAGTGAGAGTATCTGCTGACGATAACCCTGGCAGCTATTACATTGTTACTAATAAACAGAAGTTAACTAAGATTGGTGATCGCCTTCCGTTTATTGATAAAAGTAAATTAGGAACCGTTAAATATATCTCTTATAAAGCAAGAGATGGACGTAAAATAAAAGCATACGTAACTATTCCTGCAACTAAAGGTCCTTACCCCGCAATAGTACTCCCTCACGGTGGTCCTTGGGTTCGTGACTCTGTTGTATTTGATGACTGGGCACAGTTACTCGCCTATCATGGTTACGTAGTTATTCAACCAAACTACCGAGGTTCTACAGGTTACGGTTTGGAGCATTGGATAGCCGGTGATAATAACTGGGGCTTGAAAAAACAAGATGATTTAGATGACGCCGCACAATATTTAATAGATAAAGGTTTAGCAACAAAAGATAAGCTTGCTTTATTTGGTTGGAGTTATGGTGGTTATGCTGCATTTGCTGCATCTATGCGTGAAAACAACATATATAAATGTGTTGTTGCCGGTGCGGGTGTAAGTGATTTAAGTCGTATCAATGCAACTCTTAACGAAAATCGCTTTTTAAGTATCTTACAACGCCCTACTATTACTGGTGTCTCTCCTGTAGAGCAAGTAAATAAAGTAAATATTCCTATACTGGTTGTACATGGCGATATCGACAGTCGTGTTCCAGTAAAACACAGTAGAGACTTTGTATCTGAGCTTGAAAAGTACAAAAAAGACTTTAAATATATTGAGCTAGAAGATGCTGATCACTTTTCTGATACGCTTTTCTACGATCATAAAAAAGAGTTTTATACAGAGTTGTTATCTTGGTTTGATAATAAATGTGGCCTCAAATAATGTAATAAAAGGGTGGCATTCATTTCATATGAAGAGCACCCTTCATATCAAATCGCCTAATTAGGTGATCTATTTTGAGGTAAGAAAATCGTACTGATAACAAGATAAAAATTTCGTTATCTAGTTATTACCAACAAATAATTAAGTATTATTGCTGATTCATATTAGTTTAAATACAGAATAACTGAATAGTAAAAAAGGCTTCTAAATTTATTTAGAAGCCTTTTTAATAACTGCAGCTTGCTTTATATTAGTCTTTAAGTGACTCGCCAACCACTGGATAATAATCCCATACTTGTTTATCACTGAGTGAGCGTACAAGCTTAATGTATTCTGCATGTGTCCATGCAAGTGGCGTTGCTGAGTTTGTGCCCTCGCCTAACGCATGACCAGCTTTATTTACACCTACACCATCCCATACTTGCTCTGGTAGCATTAGCCCTTTATTGGCAAATTGCTCCAAACCTTTAACATAACTATTTTTAATTTGCGCTTGTTTAGCATCATCAAAGGCGTTGTTTGCGTTAGCTGCTGCTATTTCATAGTGGCCACGTTCACCTGTGAAAAACGGCCATACACGACCACGTTGGCCTGGTGTATTACTGCCACCCTCGGCATAGTTTGTGCCCGTTACTTCATCTTCGCCGTAGCCATCATTACCATAGCGGCGGTAGCCTGCAAATGTGCCGCTGCCGTCGTCAAAGCTAAAGCTGTATTTAACTTGTAGGTTATCTTCTAGTGTTTCGTCATCGTACTCAGGTAGTGTTTTAACGATGCTTTCATCATTTGCACCGCGTACGCCATAGCGTACTAGCTCTAAAAAACCGCCATCTAAAATTTGCTTTTTATTAAACCCTTCGCGGCCATTATTAGCGTTAATTTTAGTGTTTGAGTTTGCATCGGTATCTTGGCCTATACGAATAAAGTATTCGCCATCGCTATTCTCGCCTTTTAAGTTACCTTTAGTGGTAAACATTTGCGATTCAATATCGCTGCTGTATTTTTTAGCTGTATCTAAGTAGCGCTTTGCGTTTGTATCATCGCCACTTAGTGTTGCAATATCACTGGCTGTAATAAGGCCAGCGACTATTGCTGCAGTAGTCGAAGGCGAATAACCGCTTTGCTCTTCCCAACGCTCTTGTTGGGTTGCCGGTGGTGTAATTTGCGTGTCGTTCCATAAAATTTTAGTAAGGCCGCCATCAACCAAAAAATCAGCCGCGGGTTTTAACATTTTTCCGTACCAGCTTTTTAGCTCTTCATCACTAAGTACATTGGCTTTATGTAACTTCCAAGCAAGCATAATAGGCATAGCTGTTTGGTCAAGCTGTACGCCGACCCATTCAAGCTCACCATCTACGTGCGTTTTTTGTAAAAACCAGCCTGTATCGCCTTTATTACCTGGTGTTTTGCTATTTACTTGCACTTTTTCAAGGTATTCAAACGCTGTTTTTGCGGTGGCGGTATCGCCGAGCGCCATAAATGCCATGGCTACTTGGTAAAAATCGCGCACCCATACCGCTTTATAGCCAGTAGAGCCCTCTTTAGCCGAAACCGTTTCGCCCCATGGGTTAGATAGAGAAGCAATTAATGCCCCTGCGTGTGTTTTATCTTCTTGTGCTTTTAAAACCATGGCGCTTGTGTATAAAAGCTTACCGTTATCGGCTGTTTGTTCAATCATTTTATTGAGCGGTTTGAGACTTTGTAGGTAATCCTCCCAGCCTAGCGCTTCACCTTTACCGTTATAGTGATCAAGCACCGCTTGGTACCCTTTTGCTAAGCTTTTTTCGCCTTGCTTTATACTTTGCTGCTGCGTTTTACCAAAACTAAGTGCTAAATCAAAGGTGGTATTCGCGCTTATGTCGCCAAGCTCTGCAAGCATGCTTACATTACCTGCTGTATCGCCGGTATTTGTGTATTGTGTATTTATAGATTGCGTAGTTTTAAGTGCGTTAATACCATCGCTTTCACCGGTAAAGCCCACTGTTTTATCTTTAAATGAGGTCGCTGATTGAAGTGATAAATAGTTATCGTCTTCCCATGCGACAAGGCCTTGCTCAGTCGTTTTAGCGAAGTCACCTAGCCCGTTATTATTAATATACGGATTAACAGACACATATGCTTTTAGCCCTTCAAGCTCAGTGTTAAATACACTGCGTACAAATAATGTTTGCCCATCTGGGTCAGTAAAAATGTGTTTTTCTAGGCTAAAGCGCCCTTGTTTATCAGTGCTAGTTACTTTGTAGGCAAGCGATAATGGGCGACCTTGTGCATCTTTATGTAAGTAATCAATGGTGACATCTAAATCATCAGCTTCACTAACGGTAAAGTCTTTACCTGTTACTATAAATTGCATGTCTTTTATTTGAGCTTGGTGAATAAGCCCAAACATGGTTTCGGTGATCATACCTTTAGCAATTGAAAACCACACCTTAGATACATCGCCCGTTGCAGCTGAATCACTGTATTGGCCGTTTTGGTATTGCTCGTATGACGTGCCAATACCTGTTTTACCCGCATAAGCCCAAAAAGGCTCTGTGCCTGGGGCGCCTGGTGCTGATGTAACCTGTGCTGTGGTACTTTCGTTAGTTGTGCTTGTGTTTTGAGCGCCGCAAGCGGTTAAACCTAACGTTAAAAGTGAGGCGGTTATAAGGTTATATTTTTTCATTGTGTGTCCTTAATTTGAATTTTTAACGCGCATTACCGCAACGGCAGCGACAACGAACGAGGCTGCACCAATTAACAATGCGTAAATAGGCTGATTAGAAAATACGTGGCGTAAAATGAGCCCTAAAATGCTGGCGGCAAGTAACTGAGGTATAACTATAAAAAAATTAAAAATACCCATGTAAACGCCCATTTTATTACTTGGCAGTGCGTTACTTAGCATGGCGTAAGGCAGCGATAAAATAGACGCCCACGCAAACCCCACCCCAATCATAGGAATAAGTAACATTTTAGGATCTTGAATAAACATAAAGCTTGCAAGACCTAACGCGCCCAGCAATAAATTAAAGCAATGCGCGCCTTTTAATCCCATTTTTTTAACTAAAAACGGAATACACATAGCGGCAATTGCGGCAAATCCATTGTAAGCGGCAAATAAAATACCCACCCAGTCAGCACCATCGTTAAATGCTTTAGAGGTTGCATCGCTACTACCATAATGAAAGCTTGTTACTGCAGCGGTGGTATAAATCCACATAGCAAATAAAGTAAACCAGCTAAAAAACTGCACCCAGGCAAGCTGCTTCATAGCCTCTGGCATAGTAAATACATCTTGTACTACTTGGTAAAAACCACCTTGGGTTTTATTCGCACTTTTAAGCGCCGCTGCAATCCACTGCACAATACCAAACGCTAATAAACCACCAGCTAATAGGTATAATTCTTTTTCAAGCGATAAGCCCATGACTAATGCAAGGGTTGCTAAACCCAGCACTACAAAAATAATGGCGCCTTTATTAAAGTTAATATCAACCAGTTTGCTTGTAGTAGGTTGAGCGCTTTGCTTTTCAAAAGCCGCTAATTGCTCAGGGCTGTATTCTTTAGTACGTACCACGGTCCAAAGCACGGCAACAAGTAACACCACCCCGCCCCAATAAAATGAGTATTTAACAGATTCAGGAATTTGCCCTGGGGCTGCGGTATTGCTTACATCAAACCAATTAGTCATCATCCATGGTAATGCTGAGGCTAGTACAGCACCAATACCAATAAAAAAGCTTTGTAAACCGTAACCTGTCGCGCGTTGTTTTTCTGGCAAGTTATCACCAACAAGTGCTCTAAACGGTTCCATGGTTACGTTGATTGACGCATCCATGATCCATAACATACCCGCGGCAATCCAAAGCGTTGGTGAATGCGGCATAATAAATAGTGAAAGCGTTGTTAACACTGCGCCTATAAAAAAGAACGGACGACGACGGCCAAAGCGCCCCCACGTTTTATCGCTCCAATAACCTATAATAGGCTGAACAATTAAGCCTGTAAGTGGGGCTGCAACCCATAAAATGGGAATATCATCAACTTGTGCGCCTAATGTTTGAAATATTCGGCTCACATTGCCGTTTTGTAGTGCAAAGCCAAATTGAATACCTAAAAAACCAAAGCACATATTCCATATTTGCCAAAAACTCAGGTTTGGTTTGTTGCTGTCATAATTATTATTTTGATTATTCATGATTAGCCTTATTAGTTAAAACTGCGCTGCTAAATGCATCAAGTGTGAGGTTAAATGTAGCGCCTTGCGGGTGAGCTTTAAGCTGGGTGGTGTGATTTTCAAGTAAATCATTTAATAGCGTATTTTCACTCATTGCTCCTAATTGTGCCTTTGATAAATTAACCGTAATTGTTTGAGGTTGTTCACTAAAGTTACTTAATACGTACAGCGCTTGTTGGCCAAGTTTGCGCGTAAAACCTACAACTCGCTCACTTCCTGTAACGCTAAGCTCAGTCATTTCACCGCCTACCACAGCAGGTAAACTATTTAGTGACATAATCGCTTTGTAGTAGTCACGAAGTGCTACTTGCTCTTGTGTTAAATTAGCACCGTCAAACTTGCCATTATTCATCCATGCTTGGTGCGCTGGCACGCCAATGTAGTCAAAAATACTGGTGCGTGTAGCTGTGCCAAATCCTGCGTTTTCTGAGCCATCTTCTCCCACATCTTGACCAAAATATAATAACGTGGGTGCGCGGCTCATTAAGTTAGAAACCACCATAGCCGGTTTACCCCACGCAGCGTTACCTGCAAAGTCAGGGCTCGCGATGCGTTGTTCGTCGTGGTTTTCTAAAAAGTGCAGCATGTGCGCTTCAATATCAGTAACTTGGCTTTGGGCTGCAAAAATAGTATTAGCAGCTTGCTTACCCTGCATAATGGCTTTTAGTGTGTCATAAAAGCCTACTTTGTCGTAAAGGTAGTCCATTTTACCTTGGTGAATATACGCACGGTACATTAGCGGGTTATACACTTCGGCTAACAAAAAGGCGTCGCTTTTTTGCATTTTTATCGACGAATTTAAAAAACTCCAAAACTCTACTGGCACCATTTCGGCCATGTCGTATCTAAAGCCATCAACGCCTTTATCGAGCCAAAAAAGTGCTATGTCTCTAAATTTGTACCAGCTGTTAGGAAGTTCTTTATCTTGCCAAAATGCATAATGAGCACGGTAGTCTTTATTTTTGTATTCACTTGGCAATTGAACAAAATCGTAGCTACCATCTGGCTTTACGCCATAATTTACTTTTACTGTTTCGTACCAATCGTTTATATCGGGTTTTGGTGCACGGGCACCGTTACCTGTCCATTTAGCGGGTGTTTCATCAAAAAAGCCATCAGCTAATGGGCTTTCATTACCCCCTAATACTTTGTACTCTGGCGATGTTGGCACCTGAAAAGACTGCCCTGGTACGTAGAAAAAGTTATTGTTTTTATCGTACGCTTTAGTGGTGTCGTCTTGTTCGCCAAAGTCTTTAACGCCTTTAGGCTTTCCAAGTGATTGATAATTGCGGGCAACATGGTTAGGCACTATATCAATAATGACTTTCATGCCGTGGCTATGTGTACGTTCAATAAGCTGGCTAAACTCTCCCATGCGGTTCGTCACATTAACGGCTAAGTCGGGGTTAACATCGTAGTAATCCTTAATTGCGTACGGTGAACCTGCACGGCCCTTTACTACATCGGGGTCATCTTGCGAAATGCCGTAGTCGGTATAATCGCCCACTAACGCATGGTGTAACACACCGATATACCAAACATGTGTGGTGCCTAACTCTTTAATGCCTTTTAGGGCTGCATCGTTAAAGTCGGCAAATTTACCTACGCCGTTTTGCTCTTTAGTGCCCCATGAAACATTGGCTGTTTCGGTATTACCAAACAAGCGAGTAAATACTTGATATACAACCGGCTTGGTAAGCTCATTTTGCGTGTGTGCAGGTGGTTGCTGTTGTTCAGGTTTGTTATTTTCTGAACACCCTGTAGCAATAAGTGCACTACAAAGTACTGCGGATACATAAACTGATTTTTTCATTGTGTGTCTTTTTTGTCAGTATTGTTATTAACTTTATACTAAAGATTACTGCAGCAACCATACAGTTGCTGCATACGTATTCAAGTTACTATTGTGGCGTTTTTAAAACGAGTACCGTTGCGCTCATCGCTGGTAATTCAATGGTTTTGCCCAGCTTTTGTGTTTTTTGAGTAAATAAATTAAATGCTGTTGTGCTGTTAGGCATCACCTCTTGCATATACTCAATGTTTTTTTGTAGCGTTTGTGTATTTTTATTCATAAATACCAACACAGTTTGCTCGTCGCTAATACGCACATAACTATAAACCCCTTGTTGAGGCGTAAAATGTACAAGCTTTCCTTTATCTAATGCTGAGCTGTTTTTTCTAAAATTAAGCAGCGTACTGATGGTGTTATGCATGTCTTTTTGCTGTTTTGTTAAGCCCTCTTTGGTAAAGGCATTACGTGTTTGGCCTTCAAATCCACCCGGGAAGTCGATTCTAATATCACCATGGTCTTTACTTGGGGTGTTATCCAATAGTACTTCGGTGCCGTAATACATTTGCGCTATACCACGTGTGGTTAAAAATAACGTCATCGCCATTTTTGTTTTAGCTACGTCTTGGCCAAGTTCAGTATAAACACGGCTCATATCGTGGTTATCTGCAAATACCATAATGTTATCTGTATCTGGGTATAAAAAGTCATTAGCTAACGATTCATATACTTTAACCCAACCGGTATTCCAGCTTTCATCTTCATTTAGTGCTTGAATTACCGACTCTTGCAACGAAAAGTCCATCACGCTTGGTAAGCTTGATGTATAACCATCTTGGTTATGCTTGCCACGTTGCCAGTAAGAGGCAATAGCAGGGTTTGACGTCCACTCTTCTCCAACAATATTAAAGTTTGGGTACTCCTGCATTATGGCTTTTGTCCAATCACTCAAAAATGCTTTATCTGAGTAAGAGTAGGTATCAACTCGAATACCACTTAAATCGGCGTATTCTATCCACCAAATAGCATTTTGAATTAAGTATTCACTTAACAGTGGCTGGCGCTGATTTAAATCGGGCATGGTTTCTACAAACCAACCATCGTTAAACTGGCGCTTGTCGTATTCACTGGCGTGTGGGTCTTGTATAGTTTGGCGCGCATGGCTTGTGGCGTTTTTACCTTTTTTAAACTCGCCATAAAAGTTAATCCAATCTTTAGTTGGCTTATCTTTAACCCAAGTATGCTCAGAGCCAAAATGGTTAAGAACCATATCCATTACCAGGCCTATGCCCTGCTCTTTTGCTTTTACCGAGAGCGTTTTATATAACCGGTTTGAGCCCATACGTGGGTCAACCTTATAAAAATCAGTAATTGCATAACCATGGTAAGAATAATTAGGCATATTGTTTTCAAGCACTGGGGTTAGCCAAAGCTGTGTTACGCCTAAATCGTTTAAATATGGAAGTGCGTTTATAACGCCTTGTATATCACCACCGTGGCGCCCGCCCTTTGTAGTAGGATCAGCGACTTCTAGCATGCTAGGGACAGTATCGTTTTGCTCATCACCATTAGCAAAGCGATCTGGGTTAATTAAATAAAGCGTATCAGCTGATGTAAACCCTTGGCGGTTTGCGCTGTTTTTATTGCGTTCAAGTAGTGAAAACTCAAAATTTTGACTCGCTTCGCTGCTGTTAAACACAAGCGTTCCTGCTTTAGCGGTATCAGTAATAGTAATATTTAAAAATACATAATTTGGGTTATCTGTACGGGTTACTTTATTTAACTTAACACCATTGTATTTAGCTAATTTAATTTGCTCGTTTGCAATATTTTGCTCATGCACCATGATGGTTATGGTATTTTTGTTCATGCCAACCCACCAATTAGCAGGCTCAACGTTAAGTGCGTAGCTAATGGTTGGTAAAGTACAGGCACTTACAAGTAAAAGTGTGTTTAAAAATCGCATCATCAGGCCTTTTTAATTTTTGCTAAAAAATCTTTATGAGTGGGTAATTGATCTACTGTTGAGGTAATAAGCGTTTTTAATGTAGAAAATAAGTCGTTTAGTTGTTCACTGCTTAATGAGTCAACAATACTGTTGTAATCATCGGGGATGAGGCCTTGGCCAATAAATACCTGTTGCCAAGCAACTTCGGCAAATAGTTCATCGTTTTCGCGCACTACTTTGCCAGTTTCCTTAAATAATTTGAGCTTGTGGGCCAATGAGTGAGGAATGTCCATTTGCTTGCATTGTCGCCAAAAAGCAGAATCTTCTCGCTCCGTCAGTTTGTAATGCAAAATAATAAAATCGCGTATGTGCTCTATTTCTATCACGCTTTGCTTATTAAATTCAGTAACTAAAGCTTCGCTTATGCCATTGTGTGGAAACAGCTTTATTAAACGGGTTACTGCACTTTGTATTAAGTGGATACTAGTTGACTCTAACGGCTCTAAAAAGCCACTAGCAAGACCAACCGACACCACATTTTTATGCCACTGCTTTAAGCGCCGTCCTGTTTTAAATTTTATAACACGTGGCGCCGTAATTGGTTCAGCGGGTAAATTTTTTAATAATAACTGCGTTGCTGCATCGTCAGATAAGTAACGGCTACAGTACACCAAGCCATTACCTATTCGGCTTTGCAGCGGTATTTGCCACTGCCAGCCTGCGCTGTGTGCAATTGAACGCGTATAAGGTTTTAGCTCGCTAGTACCTTGAGATTGCACTGCAACGGCGCTGTCGCATGGTAAATAATGAGACCAATCTACAAAACCTGTGTTAATGGTTTGCTCTATGAGTAAGGCGCGCTGCCCTGTAGCGTCTATAAAAAGGTCGCCATTTATCTGCTGTGTGTTATCAAGGGTTAATGATTTTATATTCCCTGATAGAGGGCATTGTTCAACCTGCTCTATTTTGGCATCAATATGCTCAACACCGCGTGATGTTGCGAGCTTTTTTAAAAACTCAGCATATAAAGTTGCGTCAAAATGGTACGCATAGCTTAAGCCAGGTAATTGCGTGTTAGGTATGGTATTTAATGGTGCAAATTTATGCTGTTTAGCTGCTTGGTAATTTAATGAAAAATCCCATAGGCTATCTTCAGAGCCTGTAATTTTTCCTTTTACCCAAAAATTGTAAAAATCGCAAAAGGGGAAGTCTTTTCCAAATGAGCCAAAAGCATGCATGTAGCTATGAGAGGTGGTTTTCCAATTTTCGAACTCAATTCCTAGTTTTATAGATGCATTTGTAGCGTTTATAAAATCTTGCTCGTTTATACCCAGTGCGTTATTAAGCTGAATAATAGGCGGAATTGTTGCTTCACCCACGCCTATAGTCCCAATAGCACTTGACTCAATAAGGGTTATTTTAATTACTTTACCTAACACTTTATTAAGTAAGGCGGCTGTTATCCACCCTGCCGTGCCCCCGCCTGCGATTACGACGTGTTTTATTGGTTTCATATTATTGTCCACGTTTACAGTTTAAAGCTTTGTTAAGTTTGATAAAGTAGCTATAAAAAAGCCCTTGTAAAACAAATTACAAGGGCTCCTACACACAACCTTTATTATAGCTGGTAGCTAAAGCCTAACAAGTAAGTGCGACCGTAATCTTGGTAGTCACGAACTTGTAGCGCGTTATTGCCAGAAAGCGATGTGAACGGCTCTTCTGTTAAGTTTTGAACTTGGAACTGAATTGATAAACCTTCAAGGCTCTCAACCCCTGCTTCAGAGAAGTCATAACCTGCCTGAATATCCCAAATTGTTTCGCCGATAATATTCACTTGCTCTGTATTAAAGCCTAATCCGTAAACATCACCTTTGAAGTCACTACGCTTACGCATGCTGGTTCGTAATTGCATGCCATTCATCTCGTAGTAAACCGTTAAGCTTTGAATTTTATCTGATAGACCCGGTAGTTCGTACTCATTGCCATTTCCATCTTCAATATCAGATTCAATACCTGTATGACTAGCAATTAAGCCAAAGCCTTCAAGAGACGGGTGGAAAATTTTAAATGGTAACGCTAGAGATATCTCGTAACCGTATAGGTCACCGCCGCCGCCATTTACTTTGCCACTGCCAGTACCTTCGGACGTAGCTGGTACTTCACCTGTTGATGGGTCCGCAACACCCGACATATCAATCGCGTAAGTACCGTCAAAAATCCACTGGGTTAAGTCTTTATAGAAAAATGCAGCAGAGAAGTAACCTTCATCACTAAAGTAGTTTTCATAAGATAAATCGTAGCCTGTTGCTTCTTTAGGTTCTAAATTAGGGTTACCACCCGATACAGACCAAAAGTTACCGTTTTCATCCGGTGTATCATTATATGATGCATTAACAGAGGCGTTCATTTCATCTATACGCGCACGTGAGATTGTTTTAGCTGCGCCAAAACGTATTGTTTGCTGCTCATCAATCGCAAGTGATAAATTTAAGCTTGGTAAAACGTGAGAATAATCGTGACCAATATCTGTAGGTGAAGTAATGACTAGACCAGTATTCCCATCTACACCAAAAGCATTACCTTGAGAGGATTGATCTGTATGAACATAGCGCACCCCAACATTACCAGTTAATGGAAGACCACTTACTTCTGCATTAATATTAGCTTGTGCAAATGCTGAGGTGATTTCTTCTTTTACTGTCCACGACTTAGTTGCATGAGTTGAGCTAGTTAAACTTTCGTCAAGGGTTTCATAGTAACCATCATTAACTAAACCATTTACATCGTAGGCTATCATGTCGCCTAGCCCAATAAAGTCAAGGCCAACACTGCCTAAACGGTATTGCTCAGGTACACTAAGCATTCCTGGGTTTTCAAGAGAAAAATCAGTTAAAGTCAAGAAGTAACCTTGCGAAGATTTAGACTTTTCACGCTCTTTATAACCTAAGCCAAATTCAATTGAGCTAATGTATTCGTTTTCTAGTACTTTAGACGCTGCAAGTTTTAATGTAACTAATTCATCTTCAATAGTTGGAGCATTAATAAAACCGTCTTGAGCTTGGTTCTCATACTCTGTGCCAGTTAATCCATATGCATCATTTAGTGCAGAACTTGCACCCCACGAAAGCGGCCCACCTAATTGAATTAGATCATAATCGCTGTAATCTAAGTCATGTGAAAAAGTAGCGCCAGTATTGCCACCATTAAAAGCATAACCTAAGTTATCTGCTACACCGCGAGAATCACCACGCCCTGTACCTGAGTAGCTTTCTATACTCCAAATTTTACGGTCAACTTGCGAGTAGCTTGCGTCAAATTCTACTGACCATGAATCATCAATATCGTATTTAGTGTTAAATCCAAATGCAGTTAGTTCAGCATCACGCTCTTGGTAATCGTTACGCACAACAACACGTTGGCCTTGTGTTACAGCACTTGTTATAAATCCACTTTCTGCATCTACTATAGCACTGCTTGCATCAATACTACCTTGACCCCAAGCAAAAGGAACTTCAATGCCGCGCAAAATTTGCTCGTCTGTAAAGTCTACATACAACGCATCAAACGTCATATTTAGTTTATCTGTAGGCGCTGCCTCTAGAACAAGCATTGCTGAATCACGTTCAAGCGTTGATGAACGAACATATGGTTTAGCACCGCCTAAAATTGAATACGAGTTACCATCTTCAGCAGTGAATTCAGGGTACCCCCATGAATTCCAACGTTTTTCTTGGTTTGGCGAGCTCATGGTGTTTAGTGCAAATGCAATACCAATGGTGTCATCAGCAAACTGGTCGATGTATGAGAAAGTGCCACGGTAACCGTCGTCGTTGCCGTCAGGGTTTAATTTATCAAAGCTTGTTTGCTCATACTGTCCATTTACTTGAACAACACGTTCACCTTTACTTAGTGGGCGAACTGTTTGCATGTTAATTATGCCCGCAATACCCTCTGCATCTAAATTTGCACTTGGTGTTTTATAAACAGTTACACCGCTCATAATTTCTGATGGGTAAAGGTCAAATTCTACGCCGCGGTTATCACTAATAGATACTTGCTCGCGGCCATTAAATGTGGTGCCACTTTCGTTTTCACCAAAACCACGAATTGATACTCTACTTGCGCGACCATCTAGGCGTTGCGCTGTTAAACCTGGTAAGCGTGCAATAGACTCAGCAATAGATGAATCAGGTAGCTTACCTATATCTTCTGCTGAAATTGACTCAACGACTTGAGTAGAAAAACGCTTTGTGTTGATTGATTCTACAACACTGCCACGAAAGCCTTTTACTTCGATAACCTCAACGTCATCATTTTTAGCTGTATCTTCTTGTGCTGCTACAGAGGCAAAGCTTGCTAATCCTGCAGTAGCCATTGCCAACGTTAATATACTTGGTTTGAACATAGACATGATGTTTTTCCCGTTACCCATATTGTGATACTCGCTTCTTTATTTGAGTGATAGTCAAACAGGCGAGCTAATTTTGTTGTCAGGATGAATATTAACGCCAGCTTTATTTTATTAACAACTTTATGCATACGTATTCAACAGTTATAGCACGACTTCAGATTAATAAAAACCTTGCCAAACAAACATTAAGCAATTGATTTTGTTATAAATAAAATCATTTAAAATGACGCAATCAACATTACATGTAAAATCTACTGTATCAAAAACTAAAAGTTAACAGGACGCAATGTAAACAAAGTGAAACTAATTAGTATCGCTATTCAAAATAAGAAATATTAGACACAATTCAAATGTTTAATTGGTCAGACCATTAAATTCAAAACATAAAATATATTTTCTCTTGTATGACAAACCGTTATGTTTAATAAAAGTCAGAAAGTAAGTGAGCACCATAATTGGTAAAAATCCAACACATAAATAAAACACCTTTAAACTAGCTATAAGTACTTATTTTTAATAATTTAATTGCGTTAATTTTAGTGCATACGTATGCAGACTTTTTACAGTGTACAAGGCTTCACGTATGCTTTTTGCAAATAACGTGATTAATCGTAATCACAAATAAAAATAGTCTAAATACTGTGTGGAATGACGGAGAAAAGCATGACCCAAAAGCAGTGGTATAAAGGTGCGGTTATTTATCAAGTTTATCCGCGTAGCTTTCAAGATAGCAACAACGATGGCATTGGTGATTTAAGAGGGATTATTAATCGTATTGATTACATTAAAAGCTTAGGCGTTGATGCTATTTGGATTTCACCTTTTTTCAAATCGCCAATGAAAGACTTTGGCTATGATATTAGCGACTATCGTGACATTGACCCGCTTTTTGGTGACCTAAATGATTTTGATGAGCTAATAAGCGAAGCCCACACTCGTAATATTAAAATAATTATTGATCAGGTGTTAAGCCATACATCAGATCAACACCAATGGTTTACTGATAGCCGTGAAAATCAAAATAACAGTAAAGCCGACTGGTATGTTTGGGCTGACGCAAAAGATGATGGAACAGCCCCAAACAACTGGCTATCTATTTTTGGTGGTGGTGCTTGGCAGTGGGAGCCTCGTCGCGGGCAATACTACCTACATAATTTTTTAACCGAACAACCGGATCTTAACTTTCATAACCCAGATGTTCGAAAAGCTGTGCTTGATAATGTTGAGTTTTGGCTTAAAAAAGGCGTTGATGGTTTTAGGCTTGATGCAATTAATTTTTGCTATCACGACGCGCAATTACGTGATAATCCGGCTAAACCAAAAGATAAGCGCCAGGGTCGTGGTTTTAGTGAAGATAATCCGTATGCATTTCAGTACCATTACTACAATAATACTCAGCCTGAAAATATTGAATTTATGCAAGATATTCGCACATTACTTAATAAATACCCAGGTACTGTATCGCTTGGCGAAATCTCATCAGAAGATTCATTAGCTACAATGGCGCAGTACACCCAAGGTGGCGACAAACTGCACATGGGTTATAGCTTTGAGCTATTAACAAATGATTACTCAAGTGAATATATTAGAACTACGGTTCAAACTCTAGAACAACGTATGACTGAAGGCTGGCCATGCTGGGCATTTAGTAATCATGATGTAGAGCGCGTAGCGAGCCGCTGGAGCGAAAATGGCGAAGTAAACCCTCAACAATGTAAAATGCTAACCGCCCTATTAGCTTCTCTTCGCGGCAGCGTGTGTATGTATCAAGGTGAAGAGCTAGGTCTGGGTGAAGCAAGTGTGGCATTTGAAGATTTACAAGACCCATACGGCATTACATTTTGGCCTAATTTTAAAGGGCGTGATGGCTGTAGAACACCAATGCCTTGGGATCTAGCTGATTCATCTCATGCAGGTTTTAGTGAAGTAAAACCTTGGCTACCCGTTGATAATGCACATAAGCAGCAATCAGTAGCTATACAAACAGATGATAACAACTCAATTTTAAATGCCTACCGTGAGTTTATGGCATGGCGAAAAAGCCAAACAGTTTTACTTGAAGGTGATATTGAATTTATAGAAACGCCAGAGCCTGTGCTTGCTTTTTATAGAACGCTTGGAAAGCAAAGAATGCTTTGTATGTTCAATCTCAGCGCTAAGCAAACAAGTATTGATATGCCAACATCAATCGTTAAAGAATACACCGAGCTTAGCCACCACAGCGCAAAGTTAGACCGAGGCACCACAATACTTGAGCCTTACGCATGTTTTTACGCTCAGTGTTAATGACTCAAAAGTTACGTTTAGTGTATACGTAAGCGCGTTACACACGAAAAAGCCCAAGCTATTCACTTGGGCTTTTTTGTATTTAACGCATTCTAGTGACTTTTAGTTTCAACATTTAGACATTCAGTTAAAGCAAATAATACGGCTGATATTACAAACTTAAAATATCCTCATAGCAGAAATATACAATGGCGCTTATCCATTTCATTTTTGAACCTAAAAAATCACTTTTCCTAAAACAATCTAAAGGTTATTAATATAAAGCGCAGAATCAATTTTTCTTAGCTACTAAATATATTACTCCAGCTGATAATGCTGTACTTACTAAAGTTAAAAAACTGACAAGTAAATTACTCATCCTCACGATAAAAAAATTTCGTTATCTTTTATTTCAATTTCGATTAAAAATCAGCATACCAACAGAGTTGTTCTGAATTGGGCACTACTGATTTATACCTAACTTTAAACTGGATAAATCAGTCATCACACCATTTTTTTAGGAATAAACGAATGAAAAAAGCATTGCTAGCATTAATCGTAGCACCACTATTTGCAGTATCTGCGACTTACGCGGTTGCAGACGATGCGCCAACAGCTTCAGCCGAAATGATAAAAGAATACACAGAAATGTGTGTTAACTGGGCTAAAGATGATGACGTAAGCAATGAAGAGCTAAATGCCTACGTATTAAAATGCGTAAATGATGAGCTTGAATCTGAAGGCTATAAAAAAGTATCTTCTGTTAAGATTTAATTATACCAATTACATTTAATTAGTGATCTGTTAAAGCTATAAGAATATAGCTCAATAGCTAAGCGAAAAAGCATGACATATATTTGTTCTCGGCAGCTGCTCCCTGCAATGCCTACTTTCTGCATCTACGCAGTCATATATGAATAGTGTTTAACGCAGTAACTGAGTTATTTAATACGCTAAAATGACCATGTTTTTAATCAAATTGGTAACACGCTTAGGTGAATGTACTGCTAATAAAGCCGTTGCGAAAGCATTCAACTAGGCACAAAAAAAACCGGAATAGACACAAGCTGTGCATTCCGGTTTTTTTATGACTTTTTAAATCTACAAAAGCTATGAATAAGCAATAACGAGCTTATTCATCTTCTTTTTTAGCTTTCGCTTTAGGCTTAGCTTTAGCTGGTGCCTTTTTTGCAGCTGCTTTCTTTTTAGGCGCTGCTTTTTTCTTCGCTTCTTCTGTCCATTTACCTGCCTCATAATGAGCAGTCCAGCCGGTAGCTTTACCGTCAACTTCAGTCATAACATACTGAGATTTATTTTTACGGCTATAGCGTACAACAGCAAGATTACCATCAGGATCTTTAGCTGGTGCATCTGCTAAATAATAAAACTTAGGCGAAATGCGGTCTCTAAAGCGTTTTAGTTCTTCAACCTTAGGTGCACGTGTTTCACGTGACTTAGGAAAAGTATTTGCGGCTAAAAATATACCCGCAGCGCCATCACGTAAAACAAAATACGCATCTGACTTCTCACACTCTAATTCAGTAATGTGAACAGGATCTTCTTTTGGTGGAGCAGCCTCACCATTTTTAAGTAACTTACGTGTGTTCTTACACTCGTCGTTATTGCAACCAAAGTACTTACCAAAGCGACCCGATTTAAGCTCCATATCAGAACCGCACTTATCACATTCGATAATTGGTCCGTCGTAGCCTTTAATTTTAAAGGTACCTTCTTCAACTATATGCCCTTTACATGCTGGGTTATTACCACACACATGTAGTTTACGGGTTTCGTCAATTAGGTATGAGTCCATTGCAGTTTCACAAATAGGACAACGCTTCATCTGCATTAATTTTTCGGTTTCTACGTCTTCGACATCAGCAGCAACCGCTTCATCGCCCGACACTAAGTTCATTGTTGTAGTACAACGCTCTTTTGGCGGAAGGCTGTAACCAGTACACCCTAAGAAAACACCGGTTGAAGCCGTACGTATGCCCATTTTGCGGCTACATGTAGGACATTCTATATCGGTTTCAACCATCTCATTAAGGCGCATGCCACCATTCTCTGGCTCGTCTTTAGCGACAGTTAGTTGCGTTGAAAAATCAGCATAAAACTTATCTAAAACTTGAGTCCATACACGCTCGCCTTCAGCAATGTCATCTAAACGACCTTCCATTTTAGCTGTAAAATCAAAGTTCATTAAATCAGTGAAGTTTTCAACTAAGCGGTCAGTAACAATTTCACCCATTTTTTCAGCAAAGAAACGGCGATTTTCTACACGTACATAACCACGATCTTGAATTGTTGATATAATCGACGCATAAGTAGATGGACGACCAATACCACGCTTTTCAAGCTCTTTTACTAAACTAGCTTCACTAAAGCGAGCTGGCGGCTTAGTAAAATGCTGCTTAGGATCAAGTTCTATTAAAGTAAGTATTTCACCTTCTTTAACAGCTGGCAGTGATTGATCTTCTTCGTTCTTTTTACGCACCGCAGGTTGTACTTTTGTCCAACCATCAAAGCGAAGCACGCGGCCTTTTGCTTTGAGCTGGAAATCGTTAGCTGCAACAGTCAGTGTTGTTAAGTCGTATTCAGCAGGTACCATTTGACACGCTACAAACTGACGCCAAATTAGCTCATACAGCTTTTTAGCATCAGCATCTACGCCTTCGATATGACCAGACAACACTGTAACGCTTGAAGGACGAATTGCCTCATGCGCTTCTTGTGCATTGCCTTTAGAGCTATAGTTAATTGGATCTTTTGGTAAATATTTAGCACCAAACTCGTTCGTTACATACTCACGACACATTTCAACCGCATCTTTTGAAAGATTGGTTGAATCGGTACGCATATAAGTAATATAACCGCCTTCATACAAACGCTGAGCGAGCATCATAGTCTTTTTAACGCCATAACCTAGGCGTGTACTTGCCGCTTGTTGCATGGTTGAAGTAATTAATGGCGCACTTGGGCGACTTTTACTTGGTTTTTCTTCAACGCTAATTACTTTGTATTCTGCATTCTCAAGGCTTTCAACAGCTGCGCTAGCCTGAGCTTCATTTACAGGCTTAAATGCCTTTCCTGCTTGTTTGGTTACTTCTAAGCGTAACTCAGACTCAGTATTCTTAACATCAGCGTGAATATCCCAAAACTCTTCAGGGATAAATGCCTTAATTTCACGTTCACGCTCAACTAATAAGCGTACCGCAACAGACTGAACTCGTCCTGCAGATAGACCACGTGCAACTTTTGCCCACAACAAAGGAGAAACCATAAAGCCTACAACACGGTCTAAAAAGCGTCGTGTTTGCTGAGCGTAAACCATGTCAGTATTAAGCTCGCCAGGTGTTTCGAAAGCTTGCTGTATTGCGTTTTTGGTAATCTCGTTAAAAACTACGCGCTTATACTTTTCAGGTTCGCCGCCAATGATTTCTTGAAGGTGCCAAGCAATTGCTTCCCCTTCTCTATCCAAATCCGTTGCGAGGTATATTTGATCTGCATTTTCAGCCAGCTTTTGTAATTCTTGAACAACCTTCTCTTTACCTGGCAGGATTTCATAATGCGGCTCCCAACCTTGCTCAGGATCAATACCCATACGCGCGACCAGGTTAGTATAATCTCGTTGCTTTTTATACGCTGCTTTCTCTTCAGGTTCCATTTTGCGAACTTCTGCTGGCGTTTTAGTTGCCGGCACTTTAGCTTTGCTCGAACCTGAAGTAGGTAAATCACGTACATGCCCAATACTGGACTTTACGATGAAGTCATTACCTAAATATTTATTAATTGTTTTAGCCTTAGCAGGTGACTCTACAATTACTAGCGATTTGCCCATAGTTGCCTATTTCTAACCAAATATTAAAAATGTGTTTTGCCGACATAAGCGGCGCGAATATTTATAGGTATATCTACAAACACTAGTTGTTACAAGCTTTTAATACAAACTTTTCAGTATTTACTGAATAAACGAACAATTTTTGTCGTTAAATTAAACAAACAGGTGTTTTTAGATTAATTGATGTGGAATATATAGAACAGAAACAAAAATGCCAACCTAAAGGTTGGCATTTTTTATTTTAAACGATTATAAATCGTCGATTACTGAAACTGAAAATGGCGAAACTAAACCTGAAGGAGCTTCAACTGAAATGTTTAAGCTACCCGATGGACTATCGTTACCACCTGTCAAAGGTTCCCGTTTAATACCAAAAGAAACACCTACTGGAACAAAGCTCGTAGTATTAGGAAATACATAACTAGTTTCGCCAGTAATTTCACCGTTATCAGTACTAATAGATACCTCAGTACCTGCAGGCATAGGATTATTATACATATCTGCAATATACATAATCAGACTGACACTACTAGTCCCTGTTGGACTCTGGGTTAAATCTATTTCACTGACTTGACACATCTGTTGGCTTGTTGGATCAGCTTGTGAGCGACGTACTAATGGGCTCGCTGGATCACTGTTTATATGCACCTCAGATGCTGTTACGCCTGCAATAGCGGAGCAATCATCAGCATAGGTTACTAATCTAAAGAATGCCGCATCACCCGACATAACAATCTCTTGGTTTTGAAATACATTAACCAATTGACGGCTACATAGTCCTGCGGTTTCGTCTTCTTCACGACATAGTAAACCATTGTATAAACCGTTTTGGGTAGTCCAAGAGCCATTACCATCAAAATCTACGAACTCTTCAAACTCATCACCTGTTGAATTGTCACGAGAACATGGGTCTGTTCCATCACTACAATCTTTGCCGCCAAAAGTACCATCTTCATTGTTATCAATAAAAGCTTCTGGGATATCAAATAAATCATCAAAGAAGTCTTCGCTATCAAAGTAACCATTACCATTTAAGTCTGAAAAAGTCTCTTCACCAATAGCATATGCATGAACGGTTGCTCGTCCACCAAGTGGTAAATCTATTGTAAGATCATTATTTAAAATACCTAATGGGCACGGTAATCCACCATCACATTTTTGAGCAATTGTATTTTCGTACATTGAATCAGTAAAAGGACGCGGGTTGCTACTTGTCCAAGTAACGCTACATGCTCCATTCGTTGTAGTACAACTTGGCTCAATAACTCCACCTTCTGTAATAAAAGTAACGGCCGTACCATCTGGAACAGGATTATTAAAGTGATCGGCTAAACGTGCGTTAACCGCTACTGTATTACCATCAACATTTAATGCATGGGGATTGAAAATAGAACGCGATAGCGAAAAACTATTTTGATCAGCTATACCTGTACTAACAACAAGTATATCTGAAGGGGCTGTTACAACAACTGTATTACCTTCTACCTCTTCTTCACTTGATGCAATAACACGTACAGGTGTTGCAATCGAACCAGATAGTACTGATGTCTTCACTTCGCCACTGGCATTAGTAATAGCGCTTGCTGTGCCCAATGTAATGCCACCTACAGCAGTTGAAAGTTCAAAGTTAACCGTTCTTGACGCTAAATCGTTCCCGTTCGAATCGACAAGTTTGAAAGTCACTTCTGAAATTTCAGTACGGTCAGCACCACCTGTACCTTTTAATGCAATTACAGACTCTGTAACATCTATAAACTGTAAAAAACCAATATTTGCAGGTGATACATTAATTGTAGTATTTGCAGAAACGGTATCTCCACCAGTAATAACCGTTGCTGTAATAATATCACCACCCACACAAGTTAAAGGGCGATATGTAGAACGTGCAAATCCACCAATACTAGTCACTGTTTCATCAATTGATGCCTGCCCCGAACTTACACAGCCCGATGAGAATTCAACCGTTAATGGAGTTGTATATAACTCACCATCTTTAGAAATTTCAATAGAAATTAGAGCCGTAGCCCCTGCAGCTAATAGCTCATCATCAGCAATAGAGCTCGAAATAGAAATTTCGATATCTACCGCAGCAATCTGAAACGCTTTAGTCAAGTTACTATTAAGTACAGACACGGTGATTTCACCTGCCCCTACATCCTGCCCAGGAACAATATCGAGTAGTGCGATACCATTTGCATCTGTAATTGCAGTGCCTGTTGAAGGAGTAATAGATCCAATAGTAGTAGTAGCGGTTACTAAAGCTTGAGTAAGTGGTGTTGTAGAGTCTTCATTAGTCACTTCAATAAATAAAATAGCTGAAGAATCCCCTGAAATACTTGTTACCTCTTCACAGAAACTTGCATCTCTAGTTGTTTTAAAATCAGCCGGACAGTTTTGCAAAATTTTAAAATTGATATCCGCGGTGCTTTGATTAGGGTCGATAGCATCACCACGAGTATAAAACCCAACCTTTTCTGTAATAGCTTCGTACTGGGCTGTAACATTACCGGCCCCTTCAATTGTACCTGGTGCTAAATTTAGAGTAGCAATACCGTTAGTATTTGTTAGCGCAGTACCTGAGCTTGGTAAAAGACTACCTAAGGTAGAGCTAAAAGAAACCACTTCCCCGACTACTGGGTCACCATTTGAATCTAGGACTAGAGCTTGCACTAGGCCATTATCGTTAGCACTAATTTCACTTGTTTGTATTAGTGTTGTTGACGATATTAGGCTCAGATCAATTGTGAAATTATCTGCATCACCTTGGGCAGGAGAATCCCCGGCAGTTGTATATGTGAAAGCTTCAGCTGTGTAACTCGTGTTATCGCTATCAATATATTCGGCCGTTATTGAGCCTGCCCCGGCTTCTGTTCCTGCTAATAAATCAACCTTCGCAATCCCCTCCTCATTCGTCAGTGCAGTACCATTAGAAGGATTAATAGTCCCTAAGCCTGATAAATTAAATGCTACTAACTTAAAGGCACCTGGTTCACCGTTTAATAAGAGTTGCGCCTGGGCAACAGCAGGGTTTAAAAAATCTACATTACGAGTGGTCGAACCATCATTTGCTATTAAGCTAACCGTAATTTCAGCCTTTTCAACAATGATAGATTCAAAGTCAAAGGCTTCCGATGAGTACGTAACTCCATTATTTACGTAAGTTACAGATAATTCTGAAGCACCTTCAATATTTCCAGCTAAAAGCTCAATAGTAGCTATACCATTGCTATTGGTTAAAACACTTCCAGAACTAGGGTTTAAAACACCTATATTACTAGCTAACGAAAAGTTAACGCTTTGTGAGCTAACTGGAGTACCGTCATTAAGTAACGTTGCTCTTAATTCAAGTGGCACTAATGAAGTAACCATGTTTGATTGAACTTCCGTTCCATTTGAATACCCTTGCAAAGTTAAACTATAAGCAGGTTGGTTACCTTCTTTACCGTCGGATTGAAACGAGAAACTTGAGGTATAAGTAACACTATCAATGTTGAAACTTGCTACAACTTGACCAGCGCCTTCAATTGTTCCTGATGTTAATTCTACTTTCGCTTGTCCATTAGTTTGTGTAAGTGCTGAACTTGCATTTAAAGAACCCACATTACCCGATAGAGAAAATGTTATTACCTCACCAGATACTTGATTACCGTTATTAGTAAGAGTGGCGATTAAATCGATTGGAGTATCCCCTGAAACTGAATTGGTTTCAGATCCATCCCCTTGAGAGAAGCCTTGTAATTGGATCACGTATTCATTATTTGGATTTAGTCCAGCATCACCTGTTGAGCTAAACGAAAAACTATCTGTATAGGTCGTGCCATCAATTGTATATGTGGCAGTTACTTCTCCAGCACCTTCGACAGTACCAGCCATTAGTTCAACTTCGGCTTCCCCATCTATATTTGTTAGTGCAGATGTTTGGCTTAAAGCCCCAACGGTATCGGTTAAAGTAAACGTAATTCGCTGACTAGCAACAACATCACCGTCGTTATCAGTGAGTATTGCTCTTAAGTTTAAGGGAGAATCTGCCGTAACAGCATTTGACTCTGTTTCGCCTGTTTGAGAGTATCCCTTTAATGAAACCGAGTATGTAGCAGCCTCTGTAGTGGAATCACCATCACTAATAGAGCCGTCTTTTTCAAGTGACCCACCGCCACCACAGGCTGTGAGTAAAAAACTTAGCAATGAAATGCCGAGCAGTCGCATTAAAGGCATGAACCTCTCCCTAGCGTTGTTATTATAATCAAAATTAATTTTCACTTAATATTAACCTATAACTTAGTCTAAAATCTCAGTTTTTTATTACTTTTTTGCGCAAAATAATTTTAAATAAATACCAATTTTTTCTGTAGTAAATATTTCCTTGCTGGTAGTCTATGGCAAATTTATAAAATGTAGATCAGGGAATATGTCAAAAATCCGTTCAATGAGTTTAACCACTCGCATCATGATTGGTATGGCGCTTGGGGTTGCAGTAGGTTTTATATTTCAGGCTATATTAGCTGGTGAAGACGATTATCTAATACCACTTGGGTTATTCTCTTTGCCAATTAAAGCCTTTTTTGTTGATGGTATTTTCCATGTTGGTGGCCAAATATTTATTGCCAGCTTAAAAATGTTAGTTGTGCCTCTTGTTTTTGTATCGCTCGTTTGTGGTACCTGTAGCTTAAGTGACCCTAAAAAACTAGGCCGCCTAGGTGGTAAATCTATTGGTTTATATTTATTAACTACGGCTATTGCTATAACGGTGGCTATTACACTTGCCTTATTATTTAGCCCTGGTGAAGGTATAAGCTTGCCATCTAATGCAACTTATGATGCCAAAGAAGCGCCTACCCTTGCACGTGTAATTATAGATATGTTTCCTACTAACCCATTTGAAGCCATGGCCAAGGGTAATATGCTTCAAGTTATAGTGTTTGCACTATTATTTGGTGTAGCAATGGCATTAAGTGGTAAAACAGGCAAACGCGTAGCAAGTGTTTTTGAAGATTTAAACACAGTAATCTTAAAACTAGTTACGCTGTTAATGAACATTGCACCTTATGGCGTGTTCTTTTTAATGGCAAAACTATTTACGACAATTGAGCTTAACTTAATTGTTAGCCTAGCCAAATACTTTGGCGTTGTAGTGCTTGCACTGTTATTACATGCTTTTGTAAACTACACATTGCTTTTAAAAATATTAACGGGCTTAAACCCGCTTATTTTCTTAGCAAAAATGAAGCACACATGCTTATTTGCATTTAGTACCTCGAGCTCAAGCGCAACTATGCCTATTACACTTGAAACTGCTACTAAAAAACTAGGTGCTAATAACTCGGTTGCCTCATTTACTATCCCACTGGGTGCTACCATTAACATGGATGGCACTGCCATCATGCAAGGTGTGGCTACCGTATTCATTGCACAAGTGTTTAGTGTAGATTTAACAATTTCTGATTATCTAATGGTTATACTAACAGCAACACTTGCCTCTGTAGGTACAGCAGGCGTACCTGGTGTTGGTTTAATAATGCTCGCGATGGTACTTAACCAAGTTGGCTTACCTGTAGAAGGGATTGCAATTATTATCGGTGTAGATAGATTACTTGATATGACACGTACAGCAGTTAATGTAACTGGCGATTGTATGGTTACCTGTGTTGTGGCTAAATCTGAAGGTGAACTTGATGAGAGCATCTTTAACGACCCTAATGCAGCTAAAGACTTAGAAGATTATCATCAGTCTATTGACTCATAAGCTACATTTATACAGCTATAAAAAAACCTTGATGCAATACATCAAGGTTTTTTTTCGAGTAGAAAGAATTAAACTGAATCGTAAAAAAATTCTAATCTAAGGATTTAGGGATTTAAATTTAGAGAGTAAGTTTATTCCCACTTTATTTACACCACTACTCAGGCCAAGAGCTAGCTTATCGCTTAATCCCTTTTTAATTTTGTATTTAATCTTATAAATTTGGCGCTCATGTTGCTGCTCCAGCAATGCATCATCACTTGTCTTTATAACATCTACCAAACCTTTATCAATCGCTTGAGTTGCAAACCAATGCTCGCCTGTCGCAACTAAGTTTATATCTAAGCTTGGGCGTTGAGTGCTTACAAACGTTTTAAATAAATCATGTGTTTGTTCAATTTCTTCACGAAATTTTTCACGGGCCTTATCTGTGTTTTCACCAAATAAAGTAAGCGTACGTTTAAACTCACCTGCAGTAATTTGCTCAAATTCCACATCATTTTTCTTTAATATTTTATTAAAGTTAGGTATTTGAGCTATCACACCAATAGATCCAACTATGGCAAAAGGGGCTGCTAGTATCTCATCGGCTACACACGCCATCATGTAACCACCGCTCGCTGCTACTTTATCAATTGCAACACTCAAAGGAATACCGGCATTTTTAATACGCTGTAGCTGAGATGCAGCAAGTCCATAGCCATGCACTACTCCGCCGCCACTTTCTAAACGAATAAGTACTTTGTCTTTACTTGGGTTAGCAATAGAGATAATGGCTGTTATTTCTTCTCGTAAGCTTTCTACTTCGTGAGCGTCCATACTACCCAAAAAGTCAATTACATATAAACGAGGTTTAGGCTCATCTTTATCTGCTTTTTTACTTTGCGATTTAAGCTGCTTTTGGTGTGCTTTAAGCTCTTTTTTACCCAGCGTATTTTGTAGAAAACTTTCTTTAAGATCGACTAATTGCTCTGATATGTCGTCAATTTGTATTTCACCTTTTTTGGCTTTAGGCTTAACTGCAGCGCCAACTATTAGCATTAGAATAACTGCTATAGCGATAACAAAAGTAATTGTTTTAGCAAAAAACAAACCGTATTCGTATAAAAATTCCAACTGGTTTCTCCATTTATAAATTTCAGCTAATTTAGCATGCTTTAAAGCAAAAAAAAGCCACTTTTCAGTGGCTTTTAAAGGTTAATTATTTTACTGGTTATTAATCAGTCACAACCTCAGGGTTGGAAACTAATAACATTCGACCGCGAGCAGCTAAGTAAGTAGCTACTTGCAACTGCATTTCTGTATTAGCGGCAGCACTGCCTTCAACAGTTGCAGCTTGTGCATCATCTTGAGCTGGCGTTAATATAGAACCATGATGCCCTTTAGTAAATTTAACTAAGTAGCTTGTTGGTGTTTCACTCAATGCTTGCGAAGTACTTACTGTTTCAAGACCCATCAAGTTAGCTAATGGAATTGTGCCTGAAATAGGATTATTTGCTGCCATTGGTGGTATCACTTGGTCAGGCTTGTTATCAACACCATCGCCCACAACAACATTAGTATAAACAGGAGTACCTAATGCTTTTACAGTGGCTGCGTAATTAGTTGGATCGCCGCTATCTAGCGCTGTTTGCGCCGCAAATGCAAATTGAGTAAACACTCCTTGAATATTAGTAAGCTTACTTGTTTCACCAGCTGTAGTTAACGAAGCTACATACTCGTTATAACCACAAGTTAAATATGCTTCCATATCTGGTAATACTGCACCACAGTTAGACACTGCATCAACTTGTAAATACGCGTTAAACTCATCAGCTTCTGTTGTACCTGCTTGTGAAAGTACTGAACCTTGGATAAATGGACCAAATGCAGCTGATTCTAGTAAGAAGCTAGCTATACCGCCGCCGCCGCTTGCAAGTGCTACTGTGTTTACATTAAATAATGGGTCAACGGTTGGCGCTAATGGGTTATTAGCTTGTGCAATAAATGCAGGGGCTACAATAGAGCCTAATGAATGACCAATGTAAGTTACATCTTGCGCATTAATCGTTGCATCATTAATAAAGTTTAGACCTAAACGTAAACCCAATAAATCAGCCGCTGATTGACGTAAGCTATCACGCGCAACAAGTAATGAACTTAAGTTCATGTAACTAAGCACAGAACCCGTTGTTGCATTAAAGTCGTCTGTTCCATCACCATCAACATCTATTCCACGCTCACCATGTCTTGGATGGTCAATAGCAACTGTTGCAAAGCCTTGAATAGAAAGCTGCGCCGTTAAAGCAAGCATACTTTCTTTTTGTGTTGTAATACCGTGTTGCATAATAACAACTGGCCATCCGCTATCAGGCATTGCGATAGGATCTAATTGTAACTGCGCACGTACACCATTAATTATTGGTAAAATAGGCTTAGTAACTTGCACTGGCACATTTGCCATGCTTTGTACTTTTGGAATGGAGTTATATTTTGTTAAATGACGTGTGCTATCTAGTCCTAAGTCACGTAATTGCCCGTCACTTAATGCAGAACATAAACCATCATTTTCACTAATAGGATCTGTCGGAAATGCATCACCAGCAACGGCCTTGTAACCGATTATTGCCACCGCGTTATCACACATACCTTGCCAATATGTATCACTTAAATCACTAATATCAGTACCCGTTGGTGTACCTAGATACATCGGTAGCATAATGCTACCTTTTTGATATTGCACACCAGAGAAAGCAGCAGACACTTCTACACCCTGAGAAGCAAATACCTGTTGCACATTTACCATAGGTTGTTCAGGAACTTGAAGCGCAGGCGTTGGCATCGCAGGCTGTTGCAAACTTGCAGCTAGCAATTTTTTAATTGTCCCAAGTACTGGCCCCGCAGACTGAATAGTCATTGCGCTAGAAAAAATAATATCTTCTTTTGTTATATTTCCTGAACTTACAACTACATTTTCGTAACTGTTAACAGCGCCCTGCAAACCAAGTTGGGCTTCTGTAATTAATGGCGATTCTTGCTTAACCAGACCATAAGTAGAAGAAGGCTCGATAGAGCGTCCTAATGAATCTTTAAGACCAGTAGTTAGTACATTGATGTATGAGCTACCTGCCGTAAATGGTTTTAAAGGAATAATTGCAACGGCATCACCAGAAGCTTGAGTAACAAAATCAACACCAAAAGTAAGCTCACCGACCAATTTACAAGCTGTACCGGCAGCAACAACTGAACATTCTGCGTCAGTTAAACTTGCACCCATTACTACTTCAAAAATGCGAACTGTACCTGGTGTCCCAGCAGACGTTTCATCTAAGCTAACATTTGGTGGGAATGTTAAATCGATTTTATAAGGAACCTGAGAAGACCAACCGTCAAGTGCGCCTAGAGCAAGCTGAGGATCTGCATAAGCTGCTCGAGAAATAGACACATTGTTGTCATCTAATTCTCCAGGAATATTAAGTGTACCGTCTTGGGTTCCACTCATTAATAAATCATTAGGTACCGATAAGATACCTGCAGCAGGGTCAAAAGTAACCGTTGCTGTTGGAATAACGGTTGCTGTGTCGTTCTTAACATCTTCTAACGTTTCTCCGCCGCCACAACCTGCCAAGGCAGCTGTAACAGAGAGTGAAAGTAGCATTTTTTTCATATTGTTGGCTCCGCACATATTTTATTTTTATAGTGTGTTTAATCAGTGTATTAAGTTAAAACAATGTAATCAGGTTATTAATGAGACATTAGACCAGTTAAACTTAACGTAAAGTTTCTATTTTCGCCACCTAATTTTACAATAAATTCGATTACTTCACGTTTCGCTATGTTAAAATCAAAAAAAATAGATGAATGGGTACTTTTATGCACACATATCAAGCGGCTGAAAACGCACTTAAAGATAAAATTATTTTAATAACAGGCGCCGGTGATGGTATTGGCCGAGTAGCAGCAATTACGTATGCAAAATACGGCGCTACAGTTATCTTATTAGGAAAAACAACTAATAAACTTGAATGTGTTTACGATGAAATTGTTAATGCAGGTTACCCTAAACCTGCAATTGTGCCCATGGACTTAAAAGGCGCAACTAAACAAAACTACCGTGACCTTGCTGCAACAATTGAATATCAATTTGGCCGCCTTGATGGCTTGCTTAATAATGCAGGTATTTTAGGGTCACTTGGTCCACTTGAACATTTTTGCTCATCTACGTTCGAAAACATAATGAAAGTAAACGTGACCGCGCAAGCGATGATCACTAAAGCGCTTTTTCCTGTTCTTCGTAAGTCTGATAATGCATCGATAGTATTTACGTCATCAGGTGTAGGCCGCAAAGGCCGTGAGTTTTGGGGGCCATACGCCATCTCAAAATTTGCTGTAGAAGGCATGATGCAAACATGGGCATGTGAAGTAGGCAAAACGAATATTCGTATAAACTGTATTAATCCAGGCGCTACTCGCACTTCTATGCGCGCTGCTGCATACCCAGGAGAAGATAGAGACGCGCTTGCTACACCAGAAGATTTAATGCCAACCTACTTATACTTGATGAGCGATGATTCTAGTAAAGTGAATGGCGTATCGTTAGATGCTCAAGTAAAAAAGTAATTTAGAGTTTAAAAAATTTATACAACACACATTAAAAAAGCCGCAATTAGCGGCTTTTTTGTGTGCAATAAATAACTAATTTATTATTTACGTTTGGTAGGCTTAACACGTTGATTGTGTTTTTTAACTGCTTTGCGGATCTGGTTGATTTTAGCGCGTTTATCTTTGCGTTTTTCAGGCATAACAGAAAGCTTAGTTTGTGTCTCGCGCCCTAATTTAACGGTTTTGCGTAAGTAGTTTACTGTTTCTAAATCATACTCCATCCAACCACCTTGTGGCACGCGCTTATCAAGCTCTAGTTTACCGTAACGAATACGAATAAGACGAGATACTTCCGCATCTTGAGACTGCCATAAACGACGTACTTCACGGTTACGTCCTTCATTTAACGTTACGTTAAACCAGCGGTTAACGCCTTCGCCACCCATAGGGGTTACAGTCGTGAATTTGGCTGGACCATCTTCAAGCTCAACACCACGTAGTAAGTTTTTAACCGTTTCATTGGTTACTTCACCAAATACACGCGCAGAGTATTCACGCTCTACTTCATAGCTTGGGTGCATCAAGCGGTTAGCTAATTCACCATCATTAGTAAAGAGCATCAAACCCGAAGTATTAACGTCTAATCGGCCAACCGCAATCCAACGCTCACCATCAATACGAGGAAGTCGGTCAAATACTGTACGACGCCCTTCTGGATCTTTACGTGTGCTTAACTCACCTTCGGGTTTGTTATACATAATCACACGACAGATTCTATCTGCTTTTTCTTCAATCTTTACAGTGTGCCCGTCAACACGAATCAAATCGGTTTCTTCAACACGGTCTCCTAACTTTGCCACTTTACCGTTTACACTAACGCGGTTTGCATCAATGTATTTTTCCATTTCACGGCGTGAGCCTACGCCTGCACGGGCTAAGACTTTTTGTAACTTTTCACCTTGTATAATACTCATTCGGATGGTTCTCTCACAGAAGGATCGCTCAATAACTGGTTAATTTTACTTTGCTGCTCTGTTGGCAGCGCAGGTAAGTTTTCAAGTCCAGTTAACGAAAAATAATCTAAAAATTGTTTAGTAGTTGCATATAAAGCCGGCTTACCCGGAACCTCTTTATGCCCTACCACTTTAACCCACTCTCTTTCGAGTAGGGTTTTAATAATATTCGAACCCGTAGTAACACCCCTTACTTGCTCAATTTCACCGCGCGTAATGGGCTGCCTATATGCAATAAGTGATAATGTTTCCAGTAAAGCACGCGAGTATTTTGGTGCGCGTTCTTGCCACAAGTTATTTAACCAAGGGCTTAAACTACTACATGCCTGAAAACGATAACCGCTACCAACTTCAACTAAGCGAATACCACGAGTTTGAAAATGTTCTTGTATTGTATCTATTGCGTCGTTTATTCGCGCCATAGAAATAGCTAAATCTATTAATACAGTATCTTTAAGGTGGCGTTTACTCACAGGCTTATCTGCAACAAAAATAGCTGCTTCAATGATCTCAACTAGTTGTTCATCACTAATTCGCCGACCAGCCATACACACCCTTAACAAATAAAAATACACAGCCATCTATTATGACAGAACAACGCCAAACTAGGAAAATATATCTACTAAATAACTAGATTTTAAACACAAAAAAGCCAGTGATTATCACTGGCTTTTAATTTACTCTTTAAAACAACAAATATTAGCTGTGTTTAATGGCTTCTAATGCATCATCTTCAGCTACCGCGTTACCGTATTTTTTAATGTAACCCATAAACTCGCTTTTACTGATGCGCTTATCTTGGTTTTTATCCATGTAACCAAAGTGATTTGAAATATCATCATCGTTACCTTCAACTACCGAAATATAGCCATTACTGTCGTTATCTAAGCTTGAAAAGCTGCTTTCAATTTTATCGAATTTAGCGATTTCAGCTTTAAATGCCGACTCACTTACTTCAGAATCAGTGGCTACTTTACCATTGTTTAACTTCATGTAAGTGTTGAATTCTTTGCGGCTAATTTCGTTATCCATATTGGTATCAATATTTGAAAAATGGTCCCAAATGCTATCGTCATCAGCTTCAACTTTTGAGATGTAGCCATCGCTGTCATTATCTAAACTTGCAAAGTCACTGTCTATTTTTTCAAGACCTTGATTAGATGAACAAGCCGCTAGGCTTAATGATGCTAAAATAGTGGCTGCTAATGTTAACTTTTTCATAAGACGTATCCTTCGTAATTAATTAAATGTCACTTTAACTAATACAAATCCAATGCCAATAATAGTTAACTTATAAGAATCAACAACTTAATCTTGATTTGTGCATTTGTTGAACAGTTTCAATAAGTTAAGCTTGCAAGCTTTGCAAACAACCTTGTAATTTTTGCAAAAAAATACCCGGTAAAAAACCAGGTATCTCAATTTTAGTTATATAGTTCAGCTAATAATTAGATTGCTGCGTTTTGGTAGCGTTTAACAAACTCAGAAACGTTTTGACCATTACATTTTAATGAGTTTAAGTTACCAATTTTTTGACGAACAGGTGCTAAACCTTGTTTTAAAGCCGTCATACATAATTGAGTTTCTTGTTGAGCGTCTTTTGCAAATACTTCTACTTTCTCAACTGATGCGTTGCTTAATGTCGTTTTTTTAGCAATATCGCGAATATCTTCACCATTACATAAAATGCTTTTAGAAAAACGAGATAAGTAAACACCGTGCTGAGCAGCTTCTTTACGAGCAACACTAAAGCCTTCGTTTGCGCTTAGTACACATAACTTAGACTCAATTTTATTATCTTGACTGAAGTAAGTATTGCTTTGTGCTGAAGCAGTTGCAGATGCTAATAAAGCAGTAGCTAAAAGTAGTTGTGTTTTCATGAGAGATCCTATTTGAACGAGCTAAACAAGTGAATTTCGCGCATTATATATTCAATAAAGTTAAGTTCAATTGAATTTTTTATTTATTTAAAAAATTAATACTGCATTTACAATGTTTAAACTTTACTCACCAATTGATCAACATTTGTGCAGCTATTTTCTCATTTCAGTCATGTTATGTACGCGTATTTACTGATACAATTTAATTCATTAAATAGATCCAATTTTAAGGTAAATTTTATGAAAGTGATTTCTTTCAATATCAATGGTCTGCGTGCTCGTCTCCACCAATTACAAGCAATTATCGACAAACATCAACCAGACGTTATTGGCTTGCAAGAGATTAAAGTTCATGACGAAGCATTCCCACTAGAAGATGTACAAAAAATGGGATATCACGTCTACTTTCATGGCCAAAAAGCCCATTATGGCGTAGCTATGTTATGCAAAAAAGAGCCTAAATCGGTCTTAAAAGGCTTTGCTACCGATACAGAGGAATCGCAAAAACGCATGATAAGCGTCACTGTTGAACAAGATAACGGTCGCGACCTTACCGTCATGAATGGCTATTTCCCACAAGGTGAAAATATTAATCACGAAACTAAATTTCCTTATAAACGACAATTTTATAAAGATTTGATGACACACCTTGAAACCAACCACACCCCTGATCAAGACGTCATTGTTATGGGCGATATCAACATATCACCCACCGATTTAGATATTGGGATTGGCGAAGTTAATGCAAAGCGTTGGTTAAAAACGGGTAAGTGTTCTTTCCAACCGGTAGAGCGTGAATGGCTTTCAACATTACTTAATTGGGGCTTTAAAGACACCTTTAGAGAACAAAACCCAGAAACAGACGATCAATATTCGTGGTTTGACTATCGCTCTAAAGGGTTTGTAGATAACCGAGGGCTTCGAATAGATGTAGTACTTGCGACTAATGAGCTTGCAGCACGCTGTATAGATACTGGTATTGACTACGAACTGCGCGGTATTGAAAAACCCTCAGATCATGCCCCTATATGGTCAACATTTAAGTAATTACTATGCTCAGCATAACAATACAAGGGCTACTTTGGGCCCTTGTAATTATTATTGCCCTACTAAGCTTTGATAAAAAAACATATAAAACATTGCTTAATACGCCAGCCCGTCAAACTGGAGTTCTTGCATGTGCGTTAGTGTTTGCAGTGCTTTGGCGAATAAAGGCTGGCATTTTAACTGGCCTTGATTTACACATCCTAGGTGTTACGGCTGCTACATTAATTTTAGGCTGGCGATTGACTATTTTAAGTAGCCTACTTGCCACAGCGCTACTCGCTGCCTTTGGTCAAATTGAACTTGAGCTGTTACCAGTACAACTGTTTATTGGTGCGTTTATTCCTATTTTATTGAGCTATCTTGGCTTTATAATTAGTTACCAATATTTACCTCGTCATTTTTTTGTTTATATATTTGTTTGTGCGTTTATAACCGCAGGATTTATAGCCTGTATAAAAATAGGCCTAGGTGCTTTATTTTACTTAGCTATAGGGCAATACAATTGGCAAGAACTTGCAGATAACTACGTTTATTTAAGTGCCATAATTTGGTTTCCTGAAGCAATGCTCAACGGCATGGCTATAACAATTATGATCACCTATCGCCCGCATTGGGTAAAAACTTTTTACGATAAGGACTACCTAGACTCATGAGTCTACAATATCAATGCCCGCTATGTAACCTCGCACTTTTGAAAGCTGATTCAACACTTCGTTGTGCTAACAACCACAGCTTTGATTTTGCCAAAGAAGGCTATGTTAATTTACTGCCAGTACAACAAAAAAATTCAAAACAACCGGGCGACTCCCTTGAAATGGTGCAAGCTAGACGCGCATTTTTAGAGCGTGGGTACTACCGCTTTTTACAACAAAATCTTAGCGAGTTAGTCGGTCGAATAAGCGCGAATACGGTTATTGATTTAGGATGCGGTGAAGGTTTTTATACCCAGGCAATAGCAAGTAAAACAGACGCTATAGTGTACGGTGTCGATATTTCAAAATCTGCCGTTAAATATGCAGCAAAGCGCTATCCTAAGTGCCATTTTAGTGTTGCATCAATTAGCCAAGCGCCTTTTGAAAGCCAATTTGCTGATGTACTTATTAGTGTATTTGCGCCTTTGTTTGAGGAAGAACTTGAACGTCTAGCTAATAAAAACGCAACATTAGTGGTAGCAAGCCCAGGCCCTTATCATTTAAAAGAGCTAAAATCGTATATATATTCAGAAGTAAACGAACATACTGAAATAGCCACGCCAAAAGGGTTTCAAAAATCAGAACAGACTCTTTTAACAGAGTATGTAGCGCTTAGCTTTACTGATATTAAAAATTTAATAATGATGACGCCATTTGCATGGAAATTTAGACCCGAGCACTGGACAGCACTCGAACAAAAAGGTGAACACAATGTCACCTTATCATTTTATATTACTCAGTTTACCAAAATAGATAATGGTATAACCCGCTAAAACTGCTCTTTAGTAAATGCTCTATCCATTTTTTCAAACATATCTTTAAGTAAGTTAGCAAGCTCCATATAACGGGGCTTGTTCTCACTTAACTGCGTTTGATATCCATTAGCCGCCATTTTAGTGTACAGCTCGTTGTACCATTTTTGCATTGCAGGATCTAAAGGCGTTTGCGCTCGTTTGCCTAACCAAAATAAACCTTGTAAAGGTAACGATATAAAAAATAATGCACTCGCAATAGCTTGCGGTAAAAAATCAGAACCTAAGTAATTAAGCTGAAAAAACAACGTTAGCATAGCCAAGATTGGCATTACTGTAATGGCAAGCTCAGTCGCTCTAATCACTCTAAACTCTAAAAACAAAGGCGCAAGCTCTTTACGCATTGGCCATTTTTTACCATACAAACGGCCTGTTTGTAGTTGTGACATCACACTTTTTTGCATCATGACTCCTCACAGATACTGCTTTTAAATACAATAGAAAACGAGCTATACCCAAAGTGTAACACAAAATGAGGGAGTTACACTTTCTCAGTAAAAGAGCTTAAATTTCCCCTTTAATGGCGAACAATCCTAACTTAAACATCATAAATAAGGTAAAATATTTAACATTGAGTTAACCACTTTGCAGTTGAACATTTAATTGTTTTAGCTTTATTTAATACCGTAAGTGTAACTATCACGTATTAACGTTCACTTACTAAATTTGTTTATGGAAATTGAATCTATGCCAACAACCTCCCCTGAATCCCAACATGTTTTAGTTTTAAACTGTGGTAGCTCTAGTTTAAAGTTTGCCATTATTGATGCAAACGACGGTCACGAAATTATATCAGGCCTTGCTGAACGCTTGGGCGCCAAAGCCCCCTCCATTAAATACAAATTTAATGGAACTAAGACGGTTATCGACTTAGCGGCTAATCAAGCACATGCTGAGGCTATAAATACGCTTGTAAGCTTAATAAAGGATCATAACCTTGATGAGCACCTTATTGCTGTTGGGCACCGTGTTGTTCATGGCGGAGAGCATTTCACAAAGTCAGTCTTAATTGATGAATACGTAATTAACGGTATTACTAAAGCGTCTTCTTTAGCGCCGCTACATGGTCATGCGAACTTGTTAGGTATTTCATCTGCACAAGCTTCATTTATAGGTTTACCCCAAGTAGCAGTATTTGACACAGCATTTCATCAAACTATGGATGAAGTTGCCTACCTTTACGCCCTACCCTATAAGCTTTATACAGGCTACGGTGTAAGACGCTATGGTATGCACGGCACAAGTCATTACTATGTAGCAGGACAAACTGCTAAATTATTAAATCAGCCTGTAGAAAAGAGTAATTTCATTAGTGCTCATTTAGGTAATGGCTGCTCTGTTACTGCAATAAAAAATGGTAAAAGTGTTGATACCAGTATGGGTTTAACACCATTGGCTGGTATTGTTATGGGTACTCGCAGTGGAGATATTGACCCCGGTTTATTTAATTTTTTAACTACACAGCTTAGTTACAACGCTCAGCAAATAGATAATTTATTAAACCAAGAAAGCGGCCTACTAGGTATTAGCGAACTCTCTAACGATTGTCGAACGATTGAAGAAGCCGCTGTTGCCGGACATAAACAAGCACGTTTAGCGCTGGATATTTTTTGCTACCGACTAGCCAAACAAATTGCAGCCTACATGGTACCATTACAACGTTTAGATGCACTTATATTTACTGGCGGCATTGGCGAAAACTCCGATATCATACGTGAAAATGTCATTAATCAATTAGCTTTTTTAGGGTTCAGTTGTGACCAGAAGAGCAATCTTGATGCACGTTTTGGTAATCAAGGTATTATTAGTTCAGCCAATACTTCACCCAAAGTGGTAGTAATGCCGACCAACGAAGAGTGGGTTATTGCACTTGATGCCGCTAACATCGTAAAGGAGCTTTAATATGGCACGTCGTATTATGTTAATTCCTGTGTCTACCGGTGTGGGTTTAACGTCGGTATCCGTTGGTTTAGTTCGCGCTCTTGAGCAAAAAACAGTTAAAGTTAACTTTTTTAAACCCATCGCTCAGCCTCGTTCAGGCGAAACAGGTCCTGAAAAATCAACACAAATAGTCACTCAAGGTTCACCTATTAACCCACCCACCCCTTTTGCTCTTGATTATGCTGAGCAAATGATTGGCGACGGTAAAGGTGATGATCTACTAGAGGAAATTGTTGAACGCTTTGAAAGTAAAATAAACGACGATGAAGTAGCTATTATTGAAGGTATGGTGCCTACTCGTCGCCAACCTTATGCTGGGCGTGTAAACCGCGAAATTGCGCAAACACTCGGCGCTGAAATTGTATTTGTACTTACCCCTGGTAATTACACCATTACTCAAATAGAAGACCGCCTAGAAATTGCAGCAGGTAATTACGGTGGAATCGATCATCCTCGTGTACTGGGCTGTATTTTTAATAAAGTAAATGCGCCACTTGATGAAGAAGGCCGTGCACGCGCCGATTTAGTCGACGCTTACAAACCCGAAGAGCTTGAAAACGAGTTAAATCGTTTAGCGTCTTTACCTATTTTTAAAAAAAATCCGTTTATGTTGCTTGGCGCAATCCCGTGGGATTTTGACTTAGTAGCGCCACGCGTAAAAGACTTAAGCGCGTATTTAAAAGCAACAATAATTAACGAAGGCGATATGCTTCATCGTCGCCTGCGTCGTATTACTTTTTGTGCTCGTACGGTTTCTAATATTTTAAATTATTTTACGCCAGGTGCTTTATTAGTAACACCGGGCGATCGCTCTGACATACTTGTTGCTGCGTGTTTATCTGCTATGAACGGCACTAAACTTGGCGCTATATTACTCACCGGTGGCTTTGAGCCAGAGCCACGTATTATGGCTTTGTGTGAACAAGCCATGCAAACCGGTTTACCAATACTCGCAACCGATGCCGACACATGGCGCACATCACTATTACTGCATAACTTTAATATGGAAGTACCAAATGATGATGACCAACGCATTGAAAAAGTAAAAGATCACAATGCAGAGCATATCAATTCAAGCTGGCTCGATACTCTAGCTCAAAGTGTAGGCAAAACGCGTAAGTTATCACCACCTGCATTTCGTTATTTATTAACCGATAAAGCACGTAAAGCAGATAAAACCGTAGTATTACCAGAAGGGAATGAACCTCGTACAATTAAAGCGGCTGCTATTTGTGGTCAACGTGGCATTGCTAAAACTATATTGCTTGGCGATCGCGAAGAAATAATGCGTATTGCACAGCAGCAAGGTATTGAGCTAAACGAACATGTAAGTATCATCGAGCCAAAAAGTATTATAAATGATTATATTGCGCCTATGGTCGAAATTCGTAAAAGCAAAGGCCTAACTGCCGTTGTAGCACAAGAGCAACTACAAGATAACGTCGTACTTGGCACAATGATGCTTGAGCAAGGTAAAGTGGATGGTTTAGTATCGGGCGCGGTTAATACCACTGCCAATACAATTCGCCCGCCCCTGCAGTTAATTAAAACAGCGCCAGGATCATCGCTGGTATCTTCCGTATTTTTTATGCTGCTACCTGACCAAGTGTTAGTTTACGGTGACTGTGCAATTAACCCCGACCCTAATGCTGAACAACTTGCTGATATAGCGATTCAATCTGCCGACTCTGCAGCTGCATTTGGCATAGAGCCACGTGTAGCAATGATAAGCTATAGCACAGGTACATCAGGTACGGGTGCCGATGTTGAAAAGGTACGTGAAGCCACAAAAATAGCAAAACAAAAACGTCCTGATTTAATTATCGACGGCCCACTACAATACGATGCCGCTATAATGGAAAATGTAGCACTTAAAAAAGCACCTAACAGCCCTGTAGCTGGTAAAGCGACTGTATTTATATTCCCAGATTTAAATACAGGTAATACAACATATAAAGCAGTACAACGCAGTGCCGACTTAATAAGTATCGGCCCTATGCTTCAAGGTATGCGCAAACCCGTAAACGACTTGAGCCGTGGTGCATTGGTCGATGATATTGTGTATACAATCGCCTTAACTGCAATTCAGGCAGCCCAAGCAGAAGCGCTAATAGCACATTAAACACAACGTGTGCTTTTTATAGCCTAGCTATTATTTATTTAATAATTAACTAGTTAGGCTATTTATACCCTGCAACCCCCATACTTATCCACAGAAATTGTGGGTAAGTTTTTAATCTCTATTAAAACCCACTTCCAAATGCTCATTTTAGTCACGCTTACACCTTTAACTTGAAGGCAATAATCTATACTATAAAGCTATCAATAATGCTGTATCGCAGGCGTTTAATGTCAAAACAAACATTACAATTACACAGCACGGTTTTATCTATTCACAGTTTAGATGTTGACGCCGATATACCTGCGGCGCTACTCAAGCTTCCTTTATTTTTTATATCTAAAACCCAGGATGAACTATCTATTGTTTGCCCTAGTAGCTTTGAAATAGAGAGTTTAGATACCGAATCTGATTGGCAAGCACTTGAGGTGGTTGGCCCACTTGGTTTTTCGCTGACCGGAATAATGGCTAATATATCGGGTGTATTAGCACGCGCTAAAATTTCTATTTTTTCAATCTCAACCTACGATACCGATTATATTTTAGTAAAAAAGCAAACGGCCTCACTAGCACTTAACGCCTTAAAAAAAGATGGTTACAACGTGGTGGCGCAATAGCATATGAAAGCACAAACAATTGAATATCTAGCACTCAATAAAACGCCTCGTAGTGCCATCCTTATTACAAGCCCATTTACAGGTAAAGTAATACCGCTTCAAGAACACCCCGAACCTATTTTTAGGTTTGGTATTCTCGGTCCTGGTATTACTGTAAAGCTCAGTAGCCACAAAATTTTAGCGCCGTTTGATGGCACGTTATTACAAGTAAAAAACGCAGGTACTGAGTTTATTTTACAGGCTAAAAATGGTTTAAAAGTTTTAATCAACTTAACTATTACCGGTTCGCAATCAATTACACATACTCATATTGCACAATTAAATGGTAGTGAAATAAGTAAAGGCCAGCGCCTCGCTTATTTTGATTTACGCGAACTAGAAACGCCTATGCTGGCCAGTTTAATCTTACTTAACGGCCATAATCTCGGCACATTTCATTACTCACATTCGCATGTAAATGCGGATGTAGATACCTTATTAACTATTATTAAGAAGAACTAGATTTATGATCACTCTATACGGTATTAGCAATTGCGACACGATAAAAAAAGCAAAAAAATACTTAGCCGACAACAACATCGAATTTACGTTTCATGATTACCGCAAAGATGGCGTAGATGAGCAAATGGTAAGTGATTTTGCAGATAAACTCGATTGGGAACAGCTTGTTAATAAACGTGGCACAACTTATCGCGCACTAACTGATGAGCAAAAACAGAGTTTGACTAAAGAAAGTGCTATCCCATTGTTAGTTGAACAACCTGCCATGATCAAACGCCCAGTACTTATTAACAATGGCAGTTACCACTTAGGTTTTAAAGCAGCCCAATACGATGAGATATTTAAATCATGAAAGATGATGTAATTGCACTCGCTCAAGCACTAATACAACGTGAGTCAGTAACGCCCGAGGATGCTGGCTGCCAACAGATGATGAACGATCGCCTTGCTGCGGTTGGTTTTAATATTGAGTCATTATTTTTTACCGACACATTAAATACATGGGCTCGAAAAGGCACACAATCACCGCATTTTTGTTTTGCAGGCCACACTGATGTTGTGCCAACAGGCCCAGAGAAAAATTGGCAACACCCGCCGTTTTCAGGATTAATAAAAGACGGTTTATTACATGGGCGCGGCGCTGCCGATATGAAAGGCTCGTTAGCTGCAATGCTTGTTGCAACCGAGCGTTTTGTTACTAAACATCCAGATCATAAAGGCTCAATTTCTTTTTTAATAACCTCCGACGAAGAAGGCCCGTTTATAAACGGGACTACCCGTGTAATTGATACGCTAGAGGCGCGCGGTGAAAAAATTGATATGTGCCTAGTAGGCGAGCCTTCATCACGAGATGTATTAGGTGATGTTGTTAAAAATGGCCGCAGAGGTTCACTTACCGCTTTTTTAACCGTTAAGGGTGTACAAGGGCATGTCGCCTATCCACATTTAGCACAAAACCCAATTCACCTAGCAACCCCTGCCCTTACTGAGCTTAGCCAAACGGTGTGGGATAACGGAAATGAATACTTCCCTGCTACCAGCTTTCAAATTTCAAATATTAATGGCGGCACAGGTGCAGGCAACGTGATCCCGGGTGAGCTAGAAGTACAGTTTAACTTTAGATTTAGCACGCAAGTAACACATGAGCAATTACAACAACGTGTAAATGACATACTACAAAAGCATAACTTAAATTATGAATTAAGCTGGATAGTAAATGGCTTACCTTTTATTACCGAGCACGGCCCACTTGTTGATGCCACAGTAAAAGCGATTAAATCAGTAACCGGTTTAACCACAAACCTAGAAACTACCGGCGGTACATCAGATGGTCGCTTTATTGCACAAACAGGTGCTAAAGTAATTGAACTTGGCCCACGTAACGAAACTATTCATAAAGTAGATGAATGCGTAAGTACCGATGATTTAATAGCCCTTACCGACATTTACGAGCAAATACTAGAGCAACTTTTAGCATAATGGATGTAACTAAACCAACATCGATAATGTGTATCACAGGGCAAAGTGATACACATTTAACTGACATACAAAATCATCGCTTGCACAGCGCTATTATTAGCGACTTTTTAGCGCTGCAAAGTGCAGCTCAAAAAGCGGGATTTGATCTTACTATTGCCTCAAGTTTTCGCGACTTTGAACGCCAGTCAATTATTTGGAATAATAAGTTTTTAGGTATTCGACCTGTTTATAATAAACAACAAAAGGTTGTAAATTTAACTAAATTAAATGATGTAGATAAATGCATAGCAATAATGCTCTACTCTGCACTACCTGGCGCAAGCAGACACCATTTAGGGACTGACTTAGATGTGTTTGATAAAGCTGCGGTCAGTGATGATTATAAGCTACAGCTAACACCTGATGAATACCTGCAAGGTGGGCCGTTTGCACCTTTAAGTAATTGGCTTGATACTAACTTAGTTAAATTTGGTTTTTATCGCCCTTACCAGCATGATTTAGGTGGCGTAGCACCTGAGCTTTGGCATATAAGCCATATTAAGCAATCACAATTATTAGTGAATAAACTTAGCGAGCAAGTACTTTTTGAATGCATAAAAAACAGTGAACTACAGGGTAAGCGGGCAATACTTGATAACTTACCTGCTATTTATAAACGCTTTGTAACAAACGTAAGCCCACACCTAAAAGAAGGTTAGGTTATATTAAGCCTTCTTTTTATTTAAAATAAACACCAGCACGGCCCCTAATATTAACGAGCTTGCTACTATAAACTCAATTGTTACCTGCTCTGATAAAAACATAACACCAGCAATGGCAGCAAGTACCGGCACACAAAGTTGCACAACCGCAGCTTGGGTACTTTTAAGTAGTGGCATTGCTACATACCAAACACTATAACCAACTCCAGACGCTATTGCCCCCGAGGCACACGCAAGTAATACCCCTTCAATACTCATATTTTTTAAATAACTCATACCTACAAGTAATAAAACAGGGATAGCAACTAAGCTTCTTATAAAGTTAAACCCAGTAGTACGCAGTGGCGATACGCACACTTTACCGCGAATACTGTAAATACCCCATGCCACACCACTGAGTGCCATAAGTGATGCACCTAATAATGAAGGCACCGCTGCAGATGGCAGCATTAAATATACAAAACCAGATAACGCCACTATAAATGCACACCACTGGAGTACGCTTAATTGCTCTTTTTGATAAATACCCCAGCCAATCATAGTAAGTTGCACAGCAGAAAATAAAATTAGTGCACCGGTACCGGTATCTAGCTCTACGTAGGCAATCGAAAAACAAAGCGCGTAAACAAGCAGGCTAATACTGCTTCGCCAGCTTCCTCTGTCACTTAAAATAGCGGGATTGAATGTGCCTTTACGTTTTAAATTATGGGTATAAATAGCCATTATAATGCCCAAACATGCAGCCCCGCTAAGTAAGCGAATAACAGTAAAGTTCCAAGCATCTATATAACCTTCTGCTAAGGCCATTCTGCAAAAAAGAGAATTTGCGGCAAACGCAATTAAAGCAATTAATGTGTATATGGTGGCTTTCAAAAAAATTCCTTCGCAACGAAAAATAACTATATTGTTTTAACTCACTCGCTAATTAACCAACCACGTTCAAGCCATTGATTAATTTTAGTAATTAAAAACCCAGCGATTTTCTCGCCTGGGAGTTCATTTAAACAGGATTGACATAACTGTGCAAAGGGTGTGTTTTGTTTTAATAAACTCAGTAAGCGATATTCTTGTGCATCAACGCTTAAATATTGTGTACGCCTTTGAGCATCACGTGCTACAACCCAAAAGCGAGGTTCTGAGACTCTTGGCTCTGGCGGTGTTTGCTTTTGTTTTATTGCCTGCCAACTTTCAACCGCCAACGTATAAAACACAACTAACTGAACACTTGGATGTAATTTTAATAGTAAAGTTGGCCATTGCTGAGGTTCAATACTTTCAAGCTCTGATACATTAAGTAATGTTTTATCGCTTGCATCAAAAGTACTTAGTAATAGTCGTTCAAATTTTGCTATATCTGCAAGTATGGGGTAATCACTAAAAGGAGTATTAGCGGCTAAATAATCTGGTAGCTTCTCTGCAAAAATTCGTAGTGACGTATGAGTTGAAGGATATAAAGCTAAATAACCATCAACCATCATCTCAAATAAATCATCACCTAAGTAAATGCCCAACTGTTCGTGATCTTGCTCAATCACGGCTCTTAAGCGAATTTTATAAGCGCTTTGATAAATAGAGAGTCGCTGTTGTGTATTTAACTGCCCTTGCTGCGCAATTTGCTCGCTAATATCCGAACTTTCTCCTTGCAGTAAATCCATAAACTGTTGTTGCAGCTTTGCTAAACCACTCATGACCTTATATCCCAAAACGGTTTCACTAGCGCTTTGGCATGCTCAAGCTCAGTAATTAAATCATCAAGGGAGCCAATATTATCATCGCGTTCAATCATGGTACTTACCGGATTTAATGTTTTTGCATACTGAGCATATAAGTCCCATACCGCATCGGGAACATCTTCATCGTGCGTATCTATAATATGCGTACCAAAGTCTTGATGTCCTGCTAAGTGAATTTGTGCAATAGCTGTACTCGGAATAGCTGATAAATAATCCATTGCATTAAAGTCGTGATTACGCGCACTTACATAAACATTATTTACATCCATTAAAAACTTACAGCCTGTTTGCTTATGTAATTGCGCTAAGAATTCCCACTCACTCATTTGTGAATCGTTATAGGTTAAATAGCTCGATACATTTTCAAAAATCATTTCGCGCCCTAGGTAGTCCTGAACTTGCGAAATTTTATTTGCTAAATGATCAAGCGCCTCTGAGGTGTAAGGCATTGGTAGTAAATCGTGGCTATTAATACCGCCCACTTGGGTAAAACATAAATGATCAGACACCCAATGCGGCTCAACCCTCGCAATTGTGTTTTTTAACTGATTTAAGTAGTCCTTATCAATAGGGTCAATACTACCAATCGACATTGATACCCCATGCATAACAATCGGATAATCTGCTCTTATTTTATTTAAATAATGCCAAGGTTTTCCACCGGCTACAAAATAGTTTTCTGAAATAATTTCAAACCAATCTACAGCTGGTTTATCTGCAATAATTTGCTCAAAATGCGGGGCTCTTAGCCCTAAACCAAAACCTAAAAAACGATTTGTCATAAACTTCCTTAATAAGCCTGAATAATAAACACATCGTTCAAGCTTATTTTATGCGTTCGATAAATTGGTATTAGCTACCTACAGAACCACCAATATCACCACATGCTTTTGCAGGCATTGATACAAAACCGGTGCCTTTACATGATGCATGTCCAGCACAAGCATTATTAGCAGTCTTACAATCGTTATGACCGCCACACACATTTACATCGTTACAATGTACTAAATCTGCTTTAGCTACACTGCCAACCCATTTATCTTTTACTGTACCGCCAACGTCAGCACATGATTTTGCAGGCATTGCTACAAAACCAGTCCCTTTACATGACGCTTGACCTGCACATGCATTCTCAGCTGTTTTACAATCGTTATGGCCACCACATACATTCGCATCATAACAATGAACTAAATCAGTTGTTGCGCCATTACTAGCAACTGCACTTGATGTTGCCGTTTCTGCCTCTGTTGCATTACAACCAACTAAACCTGCTACCATTACAGCCATTGCTGCACCTGTAAACTTTTTCATTTTTTAATTCCTCTAAGTGATATAACTCTTAGCAAGACCGCTAAAGCGAAAATACTATTTCAGTGGAGTGATAATAAACCAAAAAAATTCACACTTTGTTCACTAATGTCACTTTATATTTCTTTATTAGCAGGCAGTTTTACTCTACGATTTTTTACAATATTTCACACATTTAGCTAAAAATAGTATGTTAAGGTATACAGGTAAATTAAGAGGAGTGCTCAGTGCGCCGCAGTATAATTTTAAGCTTTTGTTTTATTTTAAGTGGGTGTAGCACAATGGGTTTTAATGACCTATTTAATGACTATGCCACACAAATGACACCAATAAGAAATGCGATCGAGAAAAACAACATCGAAGAAGCGCAATCCCTTATTGCTAATAATAGCACCCTGCACAGCAGCTACTTACTCAACCAACTTGAGCAAGCTCGTTTAAACGACTTAGCAAATACACCAGATGATGCACAAAGTAAATTTGAGAACGTGTATACGCAAATGCAAAAAAAGCGTGAAGCCGCCAAAATACAAGTTAGTGCGGGCCTTGAACAAAGTAACGCTTTATTTACCAACGACTCAGCAATAACTTATGTGCCACCCGCTTACGAAATGAGCATGCTTCATAGTTATAAAGCGCTTAACTACGTGTATAAAAATGATGTTGAAGGCGCATTGGTCGAAATTCGCCGAGCTAATAAAGTACAAGTTGATGCGCTTAGCGAGAATGAAGCAGAAGTAGACTCAACCGTTAAAGAAGCTCAGCAACACTACCCAAGCATGAGCAATGTAACCAGAAACATAAAAAATGGCTTTCAAAATGCCTACACATTTTACTTATCTGCTTTGCTTTACCAAAGTGCTAAACAATACGACGACGCCTATATCGATTATAAAAAAGCATTGGCTATACAACCTAACAATATTTATTTACAGCAAGATGTGATGCGCCTTGCTAAAAAACAAGGGTTTGACCAAGATCTAAATGAATTTAAAAAACGCTTTGGCGATACGCCCACTATTTCTTCATCACAAGGCGAAGTAATTGTTTTATTTGAACAAGGATTAGTACCAAAACAAGATGAATTTAAACTGCGCTTGCCAATTTATTCATCACGTGGCGATGCACGCTTTTACAGCTTGGCGATGCCGGTATATAAAGATAATGCCTATGTGCGCCGCCTTAACAATATAAATATAGATGCACAAAGCTTGGCGCTTAGCCCACTGGTACACATTGAGGCACTTGCAGCTAAAACTCTAGAAGATCAAATACCTGCAAAAGTCGCTCGCCAAGTACTCAGATTAGTAGCCAAAGAGAAAGTACGGGCAGAACTTGCTCGCAGTGCCGGTGATGTAGGTAACATACTTGCTAATATTTATAATTTGGCGTCTGAGCAAGCTGATACACGCAGCTGGCTTACACTTCCAAATCAAATAAGTGTCGCAAGGCAAAGCCTAAATACAGGTGAGCATTCTGTGCATATAGGCACACAAGCACCCATAAATTTTACCATTAGTAAGCAAGGGTTAACGTTAATTTACTTAACCTCTATTAATAACTACTTTAATTACCACGTAGTTCAACTTTAGGAGCCATCATGAAATACATAGCGCCATTATTAGCAGCCTTAATGCTCAGTGCATGTTCCAGCCAACCGGTTACATCGGGTATTTCTGTTGAACAAAATAAAAACCAGTTTAATGAGCAATTACGTGTAGATAACCCAGAGCTTGGTAAAAAGCTGGCCATTACTGATGTGAAAACACGTCAAACCAACCAGTTAACCGATGTAGTAGTGACACTTTCGAGCCAGTATAAAAAATCACAATATTTACAGTATCAGTTTAATTGGTTTGATAAAGACGGCTTTGTAATTAAAGGCAACCATTCACCTTGGCAAGCACTCACCTTATTTGGTTTTGCAAAAACACAATTACCGGGCTTAGCACCGAGCTCTGATGCGGTTACCTTTTCTTTAGCAGTAAGAGAAGTGTCTACCGAATCACAAGAATTTAAAGATTAAAGGAAACAACCATGATCATCAGTAACAAATTTAAAACAGTATCAACTTACGCTTTAGTTGGCTTGAGCGCTTTAGTATTAAGTGGCTGTGCTAATAAAGCCGTAGTAAGTTATGGCGATGCACAAGCAGTAGAAACAACCGATATTAATTTTGGCTCTACCGATTTACAAAAAGTAGCGAGCCAAATGACCGATTCATTACTCAGCTCACCCGTTGTTGGCACAATGACCGCTAATAAACGCCCTGTAGTATTTGTTGAGCGTATTAAAAACAAAACTAGTGAGCACATTGATACTGAATCAATCACCGATTCAATCTCAACGCAAATGCTACGCAGTGGTAAATTCCGTTTTGTAGATATGACGCGTGTTGAATCAGTACGTGAGCAATTAACGTTTCAAAACGAAGATGCCCTTGTTAACCCTGCAACAGCCGTTGCATTTGGTAAACAAATTGGCGCGCAATATATGTTATACGGAAATTTATCGAGCATAGTTAAATCAAACGCTGATAAATCAGATGTTTATTACAAATTTACAATGCGCTTAATGGATATGGAAAGCGGCCTTGTAGAATGGGCTGACGAAACTGAAATTCGTAAAACTAAAGAAAAATCGACATTTGGTTGGTAGTTACTAAGCCTTTACGGGCTAATAAGCCCATAAAGGCTACCAATAGGAGATTATTATGAAAGCTATAATATTAATAATGTGTGCCCTACTTAGTGTGAGCGCGCCAACTTTTGCTCAATACGAGCGCAATAAAGCAGTCCCTGTGCAGCAAGTTTTATTTGGTGACGTAAAATCGGTACGCAATATTACCGAACAAGAAATCATTCAAGACAAAAACAACGGCTGGAAAACCTTCGGCGGTGCATTACTCGGTGGTGTTGTAGGCAACCAGTTTGGTGGCGGTAGCGGCCGCACAGTAGCAACGATATTAGGCTCGGTAATTGGCGGCAGTGTTGCACACAATAGGCAGCAGCAAAGTCATTATCAGCAAAATCATTTTGTAGAGTTATTAATACAAGTTGAAAACGGCGACCAGTTTATGGTTGTTCAAGATCAAGACCAATCAATGCGCTTTAGCAAAGGCGATAATGTAAGATTAGTGTACTTGAACGACAACACGGTGCGTGTAGATAAAGCGTACTAGCCAATATATTCATGACTAAAGTAAAAAAACTATACTTGGCGATAGTCTTTAAAAAAACGCTTCATTTTTAACATCGCATCAGATAAATCATCTTTGCTTGGTAAAAATACCAATCTAAAATGATCCGGCTCGGGCCAATTAAACGCCCTGCCATGTACAAGTAATATTTTTTCGGCTTTTAGCAAATCGTACATCATCTTTTCATCATCTTTAACGTTAAAAAGTGCTGTATCTACTTTGGCAAACGCATAGAGCGCGCCTTTAGGTTTTTTACAACTAATGCCTTCAATAGCGTTTAACCCGCGCCATGCTATATCGCGCTGCTCGTATAAGCGCCCACCTGGGTTAATTAAATTATCAATTGATTGCACGCCGCCCAACGCTTGTTGAATTGCATATTGCGCAGGTACATTGGCGCACAAACGCATAGATGAAAGTATTTCAAGGCCTTTGCGTAAATCATCCATTACCGAGGTACGACCGCTTAGAACCATCCACCCCATTCTTAGCCCCGCTGCACGGTAGGTTTTTGCTAAACCATTGAAAGTAATGATTGGTACATCATCACACAGTGAGCCGATTGAAGTATGCGTTATACCATCGTATAAAATCTTTTCGTAAATCTCATCGCTCAATAACAGCAGTTTATGTTCACGCGCTATATCAATTAATTGCATTAACAAATCATCACTGTAAACCGCACCTGTCGGATTATTAGGATTAATTAATACCAAAGCTTTAGTTTTAGACGTTATTTTGCTTTTTATATCTGCAATATCCGGAAACCAATCTTGCTCTTCATCACATAAATAATGCACCGGATTACCACCCGATAATGTGACAGAAGCAGTCCAAAGTGGATAATCTGGAGCTGGAATAAGCACTTCATCGCCATTATTTAATAGCGCTTGGGTGATCATCTGAATAAGTTCGCTTACGCCATTACCAATATAGATACTATCTACATCTAAATTATGTAATCCACGTTGTTGGTAGTGCTGATAAATAGCCACGCGGGCTGAATAGAGGCCTTTAGAGTCACAGTAACCTTGGGCTGAATATAAGTTGCGGATAATATCGCGGTGCATATCTTCTGGCATATCAAAACCAAAAGCAGCTGGATTACCTATATTCAATTTTAATACTTTTTGACCTTCGTCTTCCATTTTTTTAGCTTGTGCTAAAACCGGCCCACGAATGTCATAACATACACCTTCTAATTTGTGACTCTTTTTAATATCAGACATTTTTACCTCTTTAGGGCGTATTGACTTTATGGATTAAATTTGTTCAACCTAGGGGTGATTTAATCGCGGCGCGAGATTTGTAACCTAGTGGGCTAAGTAAAAATTGAGTAACAAAGAGAAAATAGCCCCTAGGAAGAACCCTCTGGGCAATGCGTGTTTGGATTTTATGTGTTGTTCTCGCCTATTTATGTGGAAAAACCACACAGCATAGGCTCTGCCTAACCTAAAAACCAGACACTCGTTGCAAATTCAATCCCGAAAGATCAACACGCCCTAGTGAGTCTTTAGACTAACCTAGTAAAGGCGTAAAATGCCAGTCAATTTAGGTGCTTAATACTGAAATAAATTCACGTTTCAGCGTCAATAATTAACGAGATGCTAACCATTCATTTAGCTTAGCTTGAGAGCCTGTTACTTGAGCCATTAAGCTATTAGATGCGTCGATAGCTTCAGCTAAGTTATCTAGGTTTAAATTTTGTTCAATAACACGCGATACTTCAGCAAGGCTTGAAGCACCAAACTGCGCCGCATTCGATTTTAAGCTATGAGAGTGGCGAATAGCTGCTTCTTTATCTTTACCAATGGTTGCTAACACTTCTGAGCCTAAACGTTCAAACTCTGAGCAGCAAAAATCAAGTGTATCAGCAAACTGCTCACCCAATAACGATTCCATACTCTCTAATGCTGATGTATCAATATTTATTTCTGTCATATTTTAAGCCCTTAAAACAATCCATGTAAGTTACAGTTTAATAGTACTACTTTATATTGATGCGTAAAAAAAACCAACTTAATTACCTTATAAATGTATAATTGCGAGGATCATACTGGCAACAAAAAGTTTATTAAATGGCACGCACACTTTGTAATCATTGTAACTTTTCAATAAACACCTGTATTTGCAACGCAATTACAAATATAAACAACAAAGTTACGGTTATTATTCTACAGCACCCGAGTGAAGAAAAAATAGCAAAAAATACCGCTAAACTACTCAATTTATGCCTAACTGATTGCCAAATAATCAAAGGCGAAAATAATGATGACTTTTCCATACTAAAAACACTGCCAGTAAGCTCAACTGTTTTACTCTACCCTAACGAACACGCTGTAAATTTAGACGATAACACTGAGCAGCCAAATGTAAAAAACATCACCCATTTAATCGTGGTTGATGGTACATGGAAAAAAGTCTACAAAATTTTGCAGCTCACCACATTACTAAATCAATTTAAAACGGTCAGTTTTAAACAGCTACCTAAAAATCGTTATGCTATTCGTAAAGCTCCTCGGGCCGACAGCCTATCCACACTTGAAGCTGTAGCGCATAGTTTGTTTTTAATAGAGCAGCTAAATCCCGCACCACTTTATAATGCGCTAAATGAATTAATACAAAAACAAACCCAACACATGCCTGAGCACGTAAAAGCACGTTACTTAGATTAAATTCGTTACTATATGAAACTTGCAATGCGTAACTACCCTAACAGACTAAAACGTGGCTTTACTCGCCAAGGACCCGACTATCGCTTTGACGACCAAGTCGACTTTAGCGATATAAGAGATACCTTCGGCTTTAGGTCAATGGTCGTTGGTAAATGGGTAACTAAAGAAGAGCGCTATATTAGCGCCAACTTAATTTACGATGCACTGGCCGACCTTGCGCAAATACTGCATTTACCACCTAAAGCAATTGGCCTGCGCGGGAAGCTTAACTTTGCATTTGGCCATGGTGGTCAAAAAGGCGTGCAAGCGCATTATAATGCAGCCTCTCAAACACTTGCTCTTGCAAAAAATGCAGGCGGTGGTGCACTTGCTCACGAATGGTTCCATGCGTTTGACCATCATATAAGCGAGCACTTATTTGCAACAAAACCACGCTTTGGCTTTGCCTCAAAATTGTGGCTTTCAAACACGCCTAATTTATCACATCCACTTAATAATGCTTTGAACAGTTTTTATAAACATGTGTTTTTAGATGAAGATGGTATTGATGCAAATAACTTTGTACAAACGTGTATAGAACACGATAAAGCCCACAATATGAATTATATGAGCATGCCCGAAGAGCTTGCAGCACGGTGTTTTGAAGCCTGTATTGAAGGCCACACATATATAAAAAATAGCTTTTTGGTGGGAGGCTTAAAAAGTAGTAATTTAATATACCCAAATAGTGAGCATATTAATAAAGCAAATGAAGCGCTTAACCAGTATTTTGAGCTACTGGGTTATGCGCTTCATAAAATGGACGAGTAATGCCTATATTTGGTGATTATTTATCGTCACTAATACGACTTGCTACTGCGCTGCTTTGATCTTTATATTTTGCATCTTTACGAATGTTGTATGGGTTTTCACACGGACCCGATAACATTTCAAAGCTCATTGCACCAATTTTCATCAGTGGGCGAAGCGCCAGTGGTAATTTACCTGAGTTGTAAAACTCTAAAACAATATTACCGCTCCAGCCTGGGTCTATTCGGTGCGCTGTTACATGCACCATTAAACCTAAACGTGCAAGTGATGAGCGTCCATCTAACCAGCCTACTATGTCCGCTGGCAACGTTACTTTTTCATGGGTAATAGCTAGTGCAAGTTCACCTGGGTGTAAAAAGAATGCTTCACCTTCATCAAGCACTATTTCTTCACTCATGATTGATTCCATGGCCTTATTTAACTGATCTTTTGGACCACTTAAATCTACGTACGCTGCGTTGTGTGCGTTAAATGTTCTAAATTTGTTCCCTAAGCGCAAATCGGCAGTCACGCCTGAAATCATCTCACTTGTTGGCGCAGGCTCAATAACAATGCGACCGTCGCTTAGGTATTCATTAATATGTGTGTCTGAAAGTCTCATTATTTATTAATCTTCTGTAATCACAATTTCAATCGCATTGTGATGCTGTTGATAATAGAGCGTGCTGGCTATAAGCCTCGCTGCTGCGCTGTATGTTTTGCTTATTGCCGCGTCGTTATCGTTGGCAATAAGTTTCCCTTGCTCAGAATACTCGCGTATATCTATTGCAAGAGGAATATGGCTAAGTATGGGTACACCGTGCTTGTGTGCAAGTTTTTGTGCACCATCTTTACCAAATACGTGGTTAGCTTCACCACAGTGGCTGCAAATGTAGTGACTCATGTTTTCTATTAGGCCTAGAACCGGTACGTTTACTTTATTAAACATGGCAATGCCTTTTTGCGCATCGGCTAGCGCTAAGTCTTGCGGTGTCGTTACAATAACAGTGCCGCTCGCGGGAACTTTTTGACTCATTGTAAGCTGAATATCACCGGTACCTGGTGGCATATCCACAATTAAGTAATCAAGCTCGCCCCAATCAGTCTCGTTAAGTAACTGGTTAAGTGCGCCTGACGCCATTGGTCCGCGCCATACAGTGGCATCATCGCTTGGTACTAAAAATCCAATAGATTGCGCTTTAATGCCGTTTGCATCAAAAGGCTGTAATTGTTTGTTATCTTTAGTGACGGGCTCTGCGCCCACCAAACCTAAAAGCATTGGAATAGACGGGCCATAAATATCAGCATCTAAAATACCCACCTTTGCTCCTTCGTTTTTAAGGGCGCCCGCCAAGTTAACAGCGGTAGTCGACTTACCTACTCCGCCTTTGCCTGAGGCAATAAGCACAATATGTTTAATCGCTTTAAACTTAGCTGCTTCTTTAATGATAACCTTGGCGCTAATTGTTACTGGCACATTTAAGCTTTCACTTACGTGTTGCTCAACTAAAGGCATTTCTGATTGTCCAGCAAATGGCAGGGTTAATTTTATCTGTAGTGATTTATCGTCATTTTGAGTAATAGTATCAATGAAGCTTTCGTCAATACCGACGGCAAAAGCCGCACTACGATATGCCGCTAAGGCAGTAATAATCGGTTGTTTTTGCACCGATTTAGAAGAGAATAGTTTCGACAGTCCAAACATAGCAATTAAATAGCGTTTCTTTGATGAAAAGTGCCACGGAATTATGTAACATTCAGGGCATTAACACCAGTCAATTAATAAAAATCCATAAGCTGTGCACACTCTAAGCAGATAGCTTGTAGATAAATTAATGATAATTGCCGTTTGTATAATAAAAACGGCGTTTTATCCTCAATTCGGAATGATTATGACGCAGCGAAAGATCCTGATTACCAGCGCATTACCTTATGCAAATGGCCCTACTCACTTAGGTCATTTATTGGAATATATTCAAACTGATATTTGGTCACGTTTTCAAAAACTACAGGGCCACGAAGCTTATTATGTTTGCGCAGACGATGCCCACGGCACGCCAATTATGCTTAATGCGCAAAAGCAAGGGATCACGCCTGAAGAAATGGTAAAACAAGTGAGCATAGAGCGCCAACGCGACTTTGCTGACTTTAATATCAAATTTGATAACTACCACAGCACGCACAGCCAAGAAAACAAAGAATTTAGCGAACTTATCTATAACCGCCTAAACGATGCCGGTCATATTAAAAAGCACACTATTTCGCAATTATTCGATCCTGAAAAAGGTATTTTCTTACCCGATCGTTTCGTAACAGGTACTTGCCCAACATGTAAGTCTGAAAACCAAAACGGCGATAGCTGTGATTCGTGTGGTGCTACATACAGCCCAACCGAACTCATTAATCCGCGCTCTGTAATGTCGGGCGCTGAGCCTGTACTTAAAGATTCTGAGCATTACTTTTTTGACCTGCCAGCATTTGAAGGCATGTTAAAAGAGTGGCTACACTCGGGCACTATTCAACAAGAAATGGCTAACAAGCTAGACGAATGGTTTACCGATGGCTTGCAACAGTGGGATATTAGCCGTGATGCGCCTTACTTTGGTTTTGAAATTCCTAATGCACCGGGCAAATATTTTTACGTTTGGCTAGATGCACCTATTGGTTACATGGCAAGCTTTAAAAACCTATGTGACAAAAAAGGCATCAACTTTGATGAGTTTTGGGCTGAAGGTTCAAACGCTGAGCTTTATCACTTTATTGGTAAAGACATCATTTATTTCCACAGCTTATTTTGGCCAGCAATGTTAGAAGGCGCTAATTTTAGAAAGCCAACTAACGTATTCGCTCATGGTTTTGTCACTGTAAATGGCGAAAAAATGTCTAAATCGAAGGGCACGTTTATTAAAGCGCGTACTTATTTAGATAACTTAAACCCAGAGTACTTACGTTACTACTACGCAGCAAAATTAAGCAGCGGTATTGTTGACCTTGATTTAAACCTAGAAGACTTTGCACAGCGCGTAAATTCAGACCTAGTAGGTAAAGTAGTCAACATAGCGAGCCGTTGTGCTGGCTTTATTACTAAAAAGTTTGATGGCAAGCTAAGCAGCACTATTATGCAACCAGAGCTGCTAGCAGAATTTCAAGCGGCTGCACCTAGCATTACAACACACTACGAGAACCGCGATTACAGCCGCGCAATTCGCGAAATAATGGCACTTGCCGACAAAGCAAACCAATTTATTGATGGCGCAGCACCTTGGGTATTAATTAAAGACGAAACTAAGCAACAAGAAGCACACGAAGTGTGTTCTCTTGGTCTTAACTTGTTCCGCGTTTTAATTACTTACTTAAAACCTGTGCTGCCAGAAATGGCCGACAACGTACAAGCGTTTTTAAATGACGACCTTGCATGGGACGGCGTTCAAAATGCACTTGTAAGCCACCCTATCAATAAATTTAAACCGTTAATGCAACGTGTTGAAATGGATAAAGTGAACAAAATGGTTGAAGAATCTAAAGAAAGCTTAGCGCCAAAAGTAACTATTGACCCTAACAGCCCACTTGCAAAAGAGCCGATTAGCGACGAAATAGAATTTGATGACTTTGCAAAAGTAGATTTACGCGTAGCTAAAATTGCTAAAGCAGAGCACGTAGAAGGCGCAGATAAACTACTTAAGCTAACACTTGATTTAGGCGGAGAAACTCGCCAAGTGTTTGCAGGTATTAAATCAGCTTACGCACCAGAGGATATCGAAGGCAAGCTAACCGTTATGGTTGCTAACCTTAAGCCTCGTAAAATGCGCTTTGGTATGTCTGAGGGCATGGTATTAGCAGCAGGTCCTGGCGGAAAAGAAATTTATATTCTTAACCCAGATGACGGCTCAGAGCCTGGTATGCGCGTAATGTAATATTATTCATACAATAAAAAAACCGCTGATATGTCAGCGGTTTTTTTATGGGCTAAAGTAATGTTTAGTCGGATATTAAATACCGAACAAGAGCGTAGTGTTCTTACCAAGCTTGTAAAAAAATATATAAGTAAACTGCCTAAATAGGCAGTTATATTTTAACTCTAAAATTAATTATCTTATTTAATTGAGCTTTTTCAATACGCGGTCTTTTCTTGGTAAGTAATAGTTATCGTAATCAAGAGACACTATAACGCGCTCTGCTTTTCCTAATAACTCATTACGCGGAATTAAACCTATTACACGCGAGTCAGCGCTATTGTCGCGGTTATCGCCCATTGCTAAATAATAATCATCAGGAATTGTAATTGCGTCAAAGCCCGATAAACGTGAAGGAATATTTGCCACTCTTATCGAATGCGCTAACCCGTTTAAATCTTCGATTTTATCAAGCGAGTCTATGTTGCTTTGCTGATCTGCATAATTAAGTTTTTTACCATTAATAATGAGCTCATTATTTTCAAGCGCAACGGTGTCTCCTGGCACACCAATTACACGTTTAATTAAACGGTTATCGGCAGCTTGTGAGTCAAAAACAATAATATCACCGGTTTGTGGGTCCGCTAGTTTAAGTAGTTTTATATGCGTAAATGGGACACGAATATCGTAGGCCATTTTATCGGTAAGTATTCTGTCACCTTCTTGAATTGTTGGCTTCATAGAGCCTGTTGGCACTTCGTACCAATCGGCTACAGCGCTTCTAAATACGCTCATTAGTGCAATAAATACGATAAGAGAGCGGTTGTTTTTCCAAAATTTATAAACTAATTTCATGCCTATTCCCTTCAATTGAACAAGTCTTTAATTAAGTAACTGTTTATATGACTTTGCTATTTAGCTGCAGTTCAATCAATGATGTAACAAAACATGTTGACTACTAATTTTAATTGATCGATTAAATTTAGAGCGTCGTAACATTTAACGAAACCAACGGGTATTAACTTAAAGGAAAAATAAAATGTTTAAGAAAATTACTACTGCATTATTGTTTACAACTGCAAGCCTTGGATTTACTACAATGGCTTATGCTGATCATCATGGTATGAAAAAAGACGTTGTTGAAGTAGCCGTTGAAAATGGTTCGTTCACTACTCTTGTTGCTGCTGTTAAAGCCGCAGGTTTAGTTGAAACACTGCAAGGTAAAGGACCCTTTACTATTTTTGCACCAACAGATGCTGCATTTTCTAAATTACCTGAAGGCACTGTAGAAATGTTACTCAAGCCTGAAAACAAAGATAAGCTAACGGCGGTATTAACTTATCACGTAGTGTCTGGAAAAGTGATGGCAGCCGATGTAATGAAGGTAGATAGTGCGAAAACACTACAAGGCCAATCAGTTATGGTTAAAGCCGACAGCATGGGCGTAATGATAAATGACGCTAAAGTTGTAAAAGCTGATGTAAAAGCAAGCAACGGCGTAATTCATGTTATCGACACCGTACTACTTCCAAAAGAGTAGTCATAAAAGAATAAGCCAACTAAAAAAGCATAAGTAAATACTTATGCTTTTTTTTTTATTTTTGTTTCATGACATAACAAATTATTGATTTAGTTTTTCTTTCGCTTCTTTTACTTTTTCAAAATCTAAACCAAGTTCGTCAGTCGCTTCTTTAATAAGATGCGGTTGAGTCATCACGACTGCCATTAGTTGCTGTAGCTTTTCTGGCGGAATACCAAGCTCTTGAACAAGCGCCATTGCCATCATTGGGTTTTGAGTAAACGCTTCAAACAATGCTTTTACTTTTTCGTCGCTTACATTGTGCTCTTTAAGTATTGCTAGTATTGGATTCATTATTAAACCTTAAGTGTTTTTTATAGGGCTTAGTATATGGGCTAAACCCTAAAATTAAAGAGTTACTCTACAAGTAAAACCACTTTTCCTGCGTTTTCATTACGCTCTAAAATAGCATGGGCTTCGTTTGCGTCGCTCCAAGGCAATGTTTTATACAAGTTAAAGTCGTACTTTTTAGTGGCAATATCATTGTAAAAACGCGCTACAAAGTCGTCGCGCACCTGACGTTTAAACTCAATACTACGATTTCTAAGCGTTGAGGCATGAAACGAAATACGCTTTTGTAAAAGCGCCGCAAAATCAACCTCTGCAAAACGTCCATCTAAAAATGCAAGCATCACAATTTGGCAATCCATGGCTGCAATAGCGGCATTTTTATTTAAGTAACTACCCGAAACAGGATCTACAATTGCATTTGCTGTTAACTCATTTGCTTTCATATATTCTACAAAGTCGGTGGTTTTGTAGTTAATTGCATGATCGGCACCGAGTTCTTTTGCGTGTTGGCATTTATCATCCGTACCAGCGGTAATAACTACGGTAGCACCTGCGCTTTTAGCCATTTGAATTGCTGCACCGCCCACACCACTAGCACCTGCATGAATAAGCGCTGTTTGCCCTTTTTGTAATTTACCAAGCTCAAATAACGCGCCAAATGCCGTTAAATACACTTCGCTTATTGCAGCGCCTTCAGCCATTGTTACATCATCGGGTAATTCCATAAGCTGTTTTGCATCAACTGCTACATATTCGCTATAAGCACCACCAGAGCACAATGTAAAAATACGCTTGTTTAGCCAGCTTTTATCTACATTTTTTCCAAGCTCAGTAACTGTACCCGCACATTCTAAACCTAAAATAGGGCTATCTCCCGCAGGGGCCGGGTATTTACCTTGGCGCTGCATACTGTCTGCACGGTTTACACCTATTGCTGCAACTTTAACAAGTACTTCATGGCTCTTTAAAACCGGCTTTTCGGTTTCACTAAATGCAAGGTTGCCATCTTTATGAGAAATATATTTCATTGTTGCTCCAAGTTTAAAAACTGTAATAACATATAGATGGGGATGAACACAGATTCAAACAACCTCAAAAGCGCCAACTTTGTTTATAAGGATAAACATCGGGTAGATAACCATTATGTACTTGTTGCTGACAATCCTGCCAGAACGTCGCTAAAAACAAGTTACTGTGCTCATTATTAAAATAATTAAACGCAACCTCGTTGGCACTAAAAAACACCTTAAATTGGCTCGGAAATATATCGTTTTCAGCTATATCAAAATACGAGTTACTACTTAGCTCTTCAAGTGCATTTTGGGTTTGTGGAACCTCTCTAAAGTTGCAATCGGTAAGCGGGCAAATTTCGTCAAAGTCGTAAAACACCACTCGCCCCCATCGCGTTACGCCAAAGTTTTTCATTAGCATGTCGCCCGGAAATATATTAGCGCCCGCTAACTCTTTAATTGCTTTACCGTAGTCATGCATTACTCGTTCTAGGGTTTTGTTATCGCATTGGTTAATATATAAATTAAGCGGGGTCATTTTACGCTCAACATAAACGTGCTTTAAAATGAGTGCCTTGCCAGATATAACTATGCTGCTGCCAATTTGGCTTTTCATCTGCTCAAGCAGCTCGTCGCTAAAACGGCTTAAATCAAACGCTAAATATCTAAATTCGTGTGTGTCTACCAAACGCCCAACCCTATCGGCTTGTTTTACAAAGTTATACTTGTCTATCACTTGTGCTTTGGTGGCTGTTTTTGGCGCACTAAATTTGTCTTTAATTACTTTATAAACGTAATCTAGCCCTTCAATAGTAAATACCAGCATTACCATACCTGGCGTCCCTGGTGCTGTGACATACTTGAAGTTGGCTGGGCTATTTTTAGTCGTATCGACCTTATACCGATAAAACTCAGTTTTGGCGTGCTTTATAAAACCAATGGCGTTAAATAACTCAAAGCGTTGTTTGTGTGGCATTAACACACTTAAGTAATCTACATAACGAGCGGGCTTATCGGTATCAACCATAAAATAGGTGCGTGCAAAGCCAAATAATAAACTTAATTGATCGGCGCCCATCATTACAGCATCAAGCTTTAGTCCCTCATCGGTATTTAAAATAGCGATAGCAAAAGGCATATTGTCGCCATTTTTAGCAATGCAGCGCCCAATTAAATAACAGGCTTTGTTTCTAAAAAATAATGAGTTGGCGTATTCAATATAACCGTCGTTTAAATTTATAAGTTCGTACACCTGTTTGCATTGCTGCTTAGCGCCTTGCATTAACGTACTTTGTAATGTGGCTACATCAAGTTCTAAATGACTAAACGGCACTCTAAATACTTGATTAGTGATAAGCGTTTTAACGGCGTTATTAAACCCATTATGTAGCGATACCCTGCTCACTAAGCTTTCATAAGAGCGCGGCTCACTACGATACTTTGCTTTTAATACAAACAAATGCACAGTACGAATTTTTTTATCGTCCCAAATTGCGCCAAACGTTGAATTAAAAAAAGTATGCGCAATAGGTTTGTTTTCGTGATTTTGTACCATATCGCCGTAAATATTTTTAGCTAACTGCCACGTTTGCGGGCAAGTAAGCTCAGCATAAGCAATAACTCTCACGGCTTCACTCACGTTTTTCACTTCGCGCTCATACACTTGTAAACGTTCACGCATAGCACTTTGCACACTATGGTACTGTCGTTGTTCAAAACGGCTTTGTGCACCCAGTGTAATATTTAAAAATTGCGAAAACATCGCCTCAAATCCAGCAAAAACAGATCGTGCAAGCTTACTGGCAATAACGTTTTGCAGCGTATTATTAGATTGATGTGTTAGCCTATTTTGCATAAATACAGCACTTATATTGATGCCAGTTATGGCGGTTATTTTTATTAATTGTTTACACCTTAGCAAGCAGGCTTTAATTTAGATAATTAATAAACCATATAAATAGAATTTATTGGGCGTATTGACCTTTCGAGGTTAATTTTGCAGCCGTGTATTTGGTTTATAAGCAAGGCAAAGTACATGTAGTGTGGTGGCTCCCCATAAATGTACTTTAACGCTGCATAAAGGCCAAATACACACTGCCCATAGGGTTCTTTCTAGGGACGATTAACTCTTTGTTGCTCGATTTTTACTTAGCCCACTAGGTGGCAAACCTCGCGCCGCGATTAAATCGCCCCTAGATTGAACAAATTTCAACCCTGAAAGGCCAACACGCCCATATGAATATAAGAAATGTCGATCTTAACCTTCTCGTTTATTTAAATGTGTTAATAGATGAAAAAAGTGTGTCGAAAGCTGCAAATAAACTCGCGCTTACGCAACCGGCTATGAGTAACGCATTAAAACGTTTGCGCGATTTATTTGACGACCCGCTACTTGTGCGTGCCGCAGGCTCTATGACGCCAACGGCAAAGGCACTTGCGTTAAAGCCTGAAGTTGAGGCGCTCTTAAAAATGGCCGAAGCTATTACGCAGCCTAGTGAGCAATTTAACCCTGCAACCGCTGAAGTTACCTTTAGAATAATGGCAAATGACTACATAGAGTCGACCTTAATAGCCCCTTTTATAACTGCGCAGCTTAGTAAAAATCCCGGTATTAATTTTGATGTATTAAGTCCAAGCGACATAAACCTGCAAGACATGGAAAAAGGCACTATAGATTTAGCAATAAATCGCTTTAATGGTTTGCCACGCTCGTTTCATCAAGCCAGTGTATGGCGCGATAATTACTGTTGTTTAACCCATCCTAAAAATACATTTTTACAACAATCAGGGTTAGACGACTACTTAAAAAAAGAGCATATTTGGGTAAATCGTGCCGGCTGGGGGCCTGAAGCCGCTGTTACTAATAAATCAGGAAAGCAAAAATTAGGCTGGGTAGATGAAGCGCTTTGGCAACTAGAACAAACCCGTAAAATACGTGTTTTTACTCGCCACTACATGGTCGCAAGCCTGCTCTGCCAATCAGAGCAACTTATTGCCACCCTACCGCGCAGGCAAGCTAAGTTATTAACCTCTCATACTGATTTGGTAATCAGCCCTGTACCATTTCAAATAGTGCCTATTGAAGTAAAAATGATATGGAGCCCACTGCTACACCATGCAACGGCGCACCAATGGTTAAGGCGTGAGTTATTAGCGTTTGCTAAAACGATTGCAGATAGATAAATTATTATTTTCATCACATCAAGCACTAGGTATTTTACTATCGCGCATACTGTCCAAGCTTTACTTTCATTAGAAGAATATAATGATAAACAAACTTAATAATAAGAATAACGATATTGCAAATATAATTTTTGCTGTCTTTCAAAAGTCCTACGCTATAGAGGCTAAACTGATCGGCGCGCATAACTTTCCTCCTTTAGCGCGTAATATTAAAGGTATAAAAAAATCAGAAACAACCTTTTATGGCTACAGCGAAAATGAATGTTTAGCAGCCGTTATAGAAGTAGATACAAACAACGAGTATTTAGATATTTGCAGTTTAACCGTTGATCCTAGTCATTTTAAAAAAGGTATCGCAAGTAAGCTAATAAGTTATGTTTTAGCAATGAATGATTTTTCTCATGCAATAGTGGAGACTGCGGTTGCTAATACTCCTGCAATAAATTTATATAAAAAGCATGGCTTCGTGGAATTTAAAAGATGGATCCCTTCACATGGTATTGAAAAGCTGGCTATGTCGGTCGTAATTTAAATCAGTATTTCAAAATAGGTAATTTACAAATGGATAGTGCATCAATAATTGCGTGGAGTGTTTTGTTTGGAGGCATAGGTATTGGCTACCTTACTTACGGGCGAAGAAAAAAAGCCGTAGTACCGCTTTGTATTGGTTTGTCGCTATTGGTATTTCCGTATTTTATGAGCAGTGTTAGCATGCTGTTGATTGTAGGCGCTATTTTAGTGGCTATTCCCTACTTTATTAAAATTTAATATTACTATTGTTACGGCTAAATAAAATACACGAGAAAATAAAAAAGCGCCGTGGTATTCAACTTTGGGAAAATACCATGGCGCTTTTGGAAATCGTCGATATAGGAGTCTACCTACAGTGTAAGATTAGCAAGCTTAGTACCAACTTCATAAAACAATTAAAATTCAATAAAAACAATTAACTAAGCATCCACCTTAACTCATCAACTAATCCCCTTGTTCCAGTTTTGTGCACGTATTTACCGCTCTGCACCAAATTAATTAGTATAATTTAGGTATGTTTTCTATTTTTTATTTAGTTTTAAAACTTACTATTGATGAAATCAATGTCAGTTATTGAAAACAACAATTTCATTAATAATACACTTAGCGCTAGAGTGAAGTTAAGCCAACAAACTAAGAGTAATAATTATGACAACATCAAGCTTCACACAACAAGACGGGTTATTTATTGATGCTAACTTACATCAGTTTATTGAAGAGCAGTTATGCGCAAAAACTAACACCACTGAAACTTACCAAGCATTAGCTACTTTAGTTGATGAGTTTGGTTGTAAATGCCGTAAAACAAAGCACCAACCAAATGATGTATTAGAAGTGGATACATTGCTAAACGCATACCAACTTAAAAACCACCCACTTTGCCATGTTGATGCACAAACGACAGAAGCCGTTTTAGACGAATATTGCTGCCAGGTTCCTGCAATTATTGTTGTTGCGTTAATGGATACGCTTAGTGGTACGCAGTGCGATGAACCTCAAGCACATGAGATTTACCATCGTGCAGCGCAGTTAACCAACCGCCCTTGCATGCACAGAGTAAAAACTGCCTCAGCAGCTTAATAATGAATGTGTTTAAAAGTGCTCGATAACCTTCTTTGCAAAGCCAGTACAAGTTAAGGTTGTCGAGTTATGAATACTTGAGTTATCGCTCTGCTCTTGCGCTAAATCAAAGGTTACTTCACCGCTTTTAAATGTTTGCTCTAACGCATTTTCTATTAGTAATGCGGCCTCGTCCCATCCCATAAATTTAAGCATTAACACAGCACTTAAAATACTACTGCTGGGGTTTGCTTTATTTTGCCCTGCTATACGTTCAAACGTGCCGTGTGTAGGCTCAAAAAATGCGACATCGTTATTTAAATTTGCAGCAGGCATTATGCCAACACCGCCAACTTGTGCGCTCAGCATATCCGCTAAAAAGTCACCATTTTGATTAGTCGTCACCACTACATCAAATTGCTCTGGGTGCATTAAACATTGCTGCAGCATGTTGTCGGCTATAACTTCTTTAATAATTAGAGGTGCTTGATTTACTCGCTCTATTTGCAGCCAACGCCCATTTTCATGTGCAGTGGCATTAAATTCGCTTTGTGCAAGTGCATACCCCCAACGCTTAAATGCCCCATCGGTAAATTTAAGTACATTGCCTTTATGCACTAGCGTTAATGATTCACTATCGTTTTTAAGTGCATAGTTAATGGCAAAGCGCATTAGTCGCTCAGAGCCTTCTTTAGATATATTTTTAATACCAATACCGCATTCTTGTGAAAACCTTAAGCGGGTTACGCCCATTTCCTCACATAAAAAATCGAGCATTTTTTCGCTTTCTACACTCCCTGCTTGCCACTCAATACCTGAGTACACGTCTTCGCTGCTATCACGAAGCACTGTTATGTTTGTTAAAAAAGGATTTTTTAAAGGAGAAGGAAGTGCGCTAAAGCCTTTTATAGTTCGCATATTTACAAACAAATCCATTTCTTGCCTGAGTGCAACATTAAGCGATCTAAAGCCACCACCCAGTGGTGTGGTTAACGGCCCTTTTATGGCAATTTTGCAGGCACGTACCGCGTTAATTGTTTCTTGTGGAAACCAGTCACCGTCATACAGCTTTGCGGCCTGCTCGCCATTATAAACTTGCATCCAATGAATTTTCCGTGCACTTTTATAACAATGCTCAATTGCACTATCAACAACGTGGCGCATCACCGGCATAACATCCAGCCCCACGCCATCGCCATCAATAAAAGCAATGATAGGTTCTAACGGTATTTGCCAATGTCCTTGTGCATCAATAGTGATATTTTGGCCGTGCTCAGGAACTTGAATATGCTGATACGTCATGGCTAAAACCTAACTTAAAATAACGATTAATTGATTAAACCATGCTTAGCTAGAGGTGTCTGTATTTGTACTTTTATAGTTACTATCATTTTAAAAAATAAAGAATTAGGCGTGATTATTTATCCATTTAGTTGGTCTTGTATATTAAGCCTGGCGTACCAGTTATTAAATTACAGTGGAGCATTTTAATGAAATACTTTTTTGTACTGCTACTATCAATCAGCTCTTTTAACGTATTAGCCGCTGAAGTAGTCATACATAACCTTAGCTCGCTCTCAAGTAATGCTCAAAATACGGTGTCTACATGGGTTAATCAAAGTGTTGAAAAAACACAAAATACACTGGGGCCTTTAAAGCAAACCACTTTGCCTATTTATTTAAAACCGCAATACTTTGCTTTTGAGCCTGTACCTTGGGCTACAGTTAAGCGCAATAACCCCGATGGGATTGAACTACATATAGATCGCTACGCCAGTTTAAATGCATTCACTAAAGATTGGACGCTATACCATGAACTTTCGCATTTATATTTGCCGCTACTTCCCTACTCCGGTTTTTGGCTAAGCGAGGGTTTTGCCAGTTATATGCAAAACGTAATAATGCGTGACAGCGGTATAATCACCCAGCCACAGTTTTTACAACGTTTAAATGCAGGATTTGATCGTGCCCGCCTGCAAACCAAAACTAAAACACAGCCACTTAATAAGCTCTCTGCCGATATGTGGAAACAACGCGCCCAGCAACGTGTTTATTGGACGGGTGCGGCTTTTTTTGCACAGGCCGACCTTAAGCTACAAAAACAAGGTTTATCTGTCGCGGGTATAATAAAACAGTATCAAACATGCTGTAGACCCGCTCGTTCTAGTGCTAAAACCTTTATAAAAGAGTTAGATAAGTTATCCGGCAGCAGCATTTTTACAACGCTGTATGCAAAATATAATACCCGTACTGATTTTCCTGATATTAATAAAAAGCAGCTAAACACGCTTTAACGGCTGCTCTGTTTTATATAGCTACTATATTCAACCAGCCCTTGCGCATTAAAATTGGTTGAGTACTCGTTCATAAAACCATGCAAAAAATTGGTTTTATAGCACTTAACACCCGCTTTGGTGCTTAAAGCTTTAATAACTTCATCAACATTAAAGTGACTCTCACTTTCTGGGAATATGAATTCACAGGGTACATTTGCATCTAACGCTAAATAATTACGAATTTGCGACGGATAAAAGCCAATTAACTTTTTAAGGTGTGTATTGCCTGTTAATAACTGTGCCCGCCATGCTGCACTTGCCCCTGCGCTAAACGCAATACATGTGGTCGGCACTTTTAAACTCTCAAAGCATTCTAGAAGTTTGTCCGTGTATTTGTCATGGCCACACTGCTGTATAAAATTATTATAACTATCTTGTTCACTTTCAATAGCTTGAATCTTGTTATTGTATGGGTCAACAATCACTAAATTTGAACTAATTGCCTGTGATAACTTACTTAAAGCAGGGGTTAAACCATAAATATCACTCACTATTAGGTAATTCATACTTATCCTTTGGTAACTAAAAATGGGCTTTGTAAGCAGTTGATAAGATTTATTATAAATATTTTTATAATAAATAGCTTGCACACAATTTATATATAAGTTACCTTCCCTCTCTGGTTTAAAGAAACCGCCGCGGTTAACCATTTACCCTGATCCAGTAAGCCCCGCAAAACGTATATTTGAAAGCTAAGTTATTGTACGGCGAGAACCCCTTGAATAATACCGAGATGATTTTTTACTATCATCGCAAAAGTGTCATAAAGATCGTCAACACTGTAATGAAGCTAAACACAACATCGTTAATTTATTGACTGCAATTTGCTATACAAATATAGCGCAGAATAAATAACAAGAATAAAGTGAGTTTTATTATGTCTTATAAATATAACGGGTCTATGATCCAAATAGCACATCCAGTGCAATCAATTTCAGTAAACAAACATCGTGTAATCTTCAGTGATACACAAGGTTTAAAAAATGCATTATTTCAAAAAGCGAGTGATGCACGCCAGTTTGTTAAGTGGCTAAAAGCTAACTAAGCAACATATAACTTTAATTGCCATTCTATTATTGCAATTATTGATAAGATATTATGCCAGCCTTGTTGCTGGCATTTTACTTTTTAGCCCTTTATTGGTTACAATAGTTTTACAATAATAATTACTGGTAGCTGTTGTAATGCTCCGTATATTTTTAACTTTCTTACTTTTTTTCTGTCTGAGCTCAATAAGCAATGCTAGAACCATAAACTGGCTAGCGCACGATTTTGCACCCTATTATATTTTAAATGGTCAATATCAACACCAAGGCCGTGACGAAAGCATAATTTCTTTACTTGAAAAACAACTTCCTAATATCACCTTTAACCGCATGCTTATCCCCTCAGGTAAAGTAATTCAAGAGCTGTCCAATACTTCAAATAATGTTTGTGCGTTATCGCTTTATAAAAATGATTACAGAAAAGAGCATATTTATTTCACAGACGAAAGCTCAACAACGGGCCTCTCGCCTTCAATAGCAATGCATAAAAAGCTCGCCAAAGCGCTAAATATAGCGGAATCTAAAGAAGTATCACTACTCAATTTAATACAAGATAAAAAACTAACTCTTGGAGTTTCTATGAGCCGCTCTTACGGCCAAGAGATAGATACTTTAATAAACAGTACACCCAACATTGATTTAGTAATTAGACCCACACGCGATAGCCTAGCGAGCCTTACATATATGCTTAACCTAAAACGAATTGATATTTTGCTGGGTTACCCAAGCGAGCATTACTATTTAGCTAAATCAATGCACTTTGAAGAAAACTTAACGCAGCGTCCATTAACCGAATCTCCAGCGCTCAGTTATGGCTTTATTGGTTGTACTAAAAACGAGCAAGGCGCAAAAGACATCGCTATTCTTAATGAGCAGCTTAAAGTTATTAAAAAAACGCAGGCTTATAACGATTTACTTATGCGCTGGTTGCCTGAGGATTTAAGGCCTCTATTAAAGTCACGTATTAATAGCACAAAATAAACAAATTCAAAGTCGCTTAATTTGAGTTTCTGTTAAGCAAAAAAAACGCCACAGTAAGTGGCGTTTTTATATTCAATAACTGTATTACTTACGAACGCCTTCTATTGATAAAATAATATCAACATGAGTAGATGCAGGCCCTAAGTTGTAATCAATACCGTAGTCGGTAAGTTTAAGGCTGGTTTCGCCTTCAAAACCTACGCGGTATCCACCCCACGGATCTTTACCTTCACCCACTTTATCTATTTCAAAGGTAATAGTTTTAGTTACGCCATGCAGCGTAAATTCGCCGGTTACGTCGGCCTCTTCACCATCTTCATCAAATTTAATGCTGGTGCTTTTAAATGTCGCCTTTGGGTATTTATCCACATTTAAAAAATCTTTACCATGTAGGTGCTTATCACGCTCTGCATGGTTAGAATCAAGGCTTGTGGTGTCAATATTTACCATAATTTTTGATGCATCAGGATTTTTAGCATCGTAACTAAATGTGCCGTCAAAAGTATTAAAACGACCATATAACCAGCTGTAACCTAAGTGTTTAATTTTAAAGTTAACAGATGCGTGCCCGCCTTTCGTATCAATTACATAATCAGCTGCATTAGCGGCTGTTGCCGATAACATCATTGCAGCCGAAACGGCTGTGCTTACTAATAATTTTTTCATTTTAATCATCCTTTAATGGTTTGATCATTCTGATTAAGGTTTTATCTTTATCGATAAAGTGATGTTTTAACGCCCCTAGTGCATGCAATACTGCAAACCCGATTAATGTGCACGCGCCATAATAATGTACTTTTCCTGCAATATCGGCTTGGTCATCAAATGCAAAATCAAGCGCTGATACGTTAAATAAGGTAAACACTTCTATTGGACGTCCGTCTGCGGTTGATATTAAATACCCTGCAACAACTATAACGGCCAAAATAATATACATAGCAATATGCGCAGTATGTGCTAATTGGTTCATGCCTTTACTTTCACCTAATGGTTTAGGTTGTGTAGATAAAGCACGCCATAAAGTTCTAAATAAAAATACGGCCACAAGTGTAATACCAATGCTTTTATGTAAATCGAGCGAGCCTTTATACCAGCTATCATAATAAGTAAGCTCAACCATATATAAACCTAAACCAAACAGGCCAAAAATAGTCAACGCCATGAGCCAATGTAAAATAATGGCGACAAGTCCGTAAGATGAAGGTGTATTTTTAAACATGTGTAACGTCCTATAATGCTATGACGTTACAATATAGTGCATAGCCGTAAATGAAAATAACATTTACAAACACTTTACGTGCGTATACGCACAGAACTTTGATAATTAAAGTCAGTTTTTAAAAGTTGAGGATTAAACAGATAAGTTTATAGGGTGGATTGCTCGCTCAAGCTGACATAAATTAAGCTCTCTGGGCTTACTTGCAAACAAGTAACAAGTCCTTCTTTAATGAGCTCAAGCATGGCTATAAAACTAACCACCACACCACTACGCCCTTCATCAGGCGTAAAAAGCGCATTAAATACCACTGCTGAATTTGCTTTCGATAGCTGTTGTAATATTTGGCTCATTCTCTCTCGGGTTGAGAGTACTTCAGCAGTAATTTGATGATGTTCAAACGTTTTTGCTCGCGCCATAACATCACTCAACGCCAGCATTAAGTCTTTAAGTTCAATATCAGGGAGGTTATGACTTGTGTCTTCATTTATTGGCATAGCGGCATGCGCTATAAAAATATCACGCCCAACACGGGGGATATCATCGAGGTTTTCGGCGGCTTTTTTAAATAACTCATATTCTTGCAGGCGTTTAATAAGCTCAGCGCGAGGGTCTTCTTCCTCTTCAAGTTCTTCGTGAACAGGGAGTAATAAGCGCGACTTAATTTGTGCAAGTAACGCAGCCATTACTAAATATTCACCGGCAAGTTCGAGTTGAAACTCGGTCATCATTTCAACATAACTTACATACTGCTCTGTAATACTAAAAATAGAAAGATCGAGCACATCAAGCTTATGCTTTTTAATTAAATAAAGCAGTAAATCGAGCGGGCCTTCAAAGGTTTCTAATATTATTTCGAGCGCATCGGGCGGAATATATAAGTCTTCTGGTTTATCTACAACCGCTTTACCATGCAAAAAAGCCAGTGGCAGCTTCTGCTGCACTGGCTTTTCACTACTTTTTGTATCAGCAGTACTTTCGCTCACTTGTTATTACTCAAACGGGCTTGTATCACCACAGCCAACACGCAATATTTTAACTTCATCTTCCGACAAGTCGATTACTGTGGTTGCTTGCTCGGCTAAATGGCCACCGTGAATAATTAAATCAACGTGTTTATCTAATCGCTCTAATATTTCATCCGGATCAGATTCAGTAAACTGCTGCCCGGGTAAAATTAAAGAACACGACATTAATGGCTCGCCAAGTTCGGCAAGTAACGCACAAGCAATTGGGTGTTCAATTACACGCATGCCAATGGTTTTTTTCTTGTCGTTTAATAAACGCTTAGGGACTTCTTTTGTGCCTTTAAAAATAAAGGTATAAGGCCCTGGCGTATTATTTTTAATTAATCTAAATAGCTGGTTATCTACACGTGCATAAGTAGATAGCTCCGATAAATCACGGCAAACTAGCGTAAAATTATCGTTTTTTTCAATACCACGAATACGCTCTATGCGCTCTTTGGCTTGCTTATTACCAATGTTACAGCCAATGGCATAGCCCGAATCTGTTGGGTAAACAACAACACCGCCTTGTTTAATAATATCAACGGCTTGACTAATCAATCTTGGTTGCGGGTTATCAGGATGAATATGGAATAATTGACTCAAGTTAATGCCCCTTCTTGTCCTTCCCAAACTTGCCAAACACCTTGGCAGTCTTTCGGTAAGTATAAATTTTTGCCAAGCTCTAAATAGCTTGTCGGAAAATGAAAATCAGACCCTTGCGAGCAAAGTAGTTCGTACTCACGGCTGAGTTCACCTAAAAATTGACGTTCGCTTGGCGCCTGTTGAGGTTGTGCAACTTCCATTGCGTCTCCTCCTACACTTTTAAATTCTACTAATAATTTGCGTAGCCACTTGTTTGACATTTGATAGCTACTTGGGTGCGCAAGTACAGCAACACCACCAGCAGCATGTATTGCCTCTACAGCGGTTTGCATGGTGCACCAGCAACTAGGTACATAGCCTGTTTTGCCGCGCCCTAAGTACTTTTTAAAAACACCCGGGAAATTTTTAGCTACACCGCGCTCAATAAGAGCGCGTGCAAAATGTGCGCGCGTAATTTGCGCGTCTTTTGCCAGCTCTTTAGCTTGCTCGTAAATGCCATCAAAGCCATTTTTTGCAAGGCGTGCGCCAATTTCTAGTGCACGCTCTTCTCGCTTTTGCTGCTGAGCCGTTAATAAAGAAGTAAGGTCAATATTATTAATATCAATATTTAAACCTACAATATGAATTTCGAAGCTTTCCCATTTGGTAGACACTTCGGTACCCGTTATTAATGAAAGCGGTAAGTTTTCTGCTTCAATAAATTGCTGAGCAGGCTTAATAGCCGCCACAGTGTCATGATCGGTAATAGCAAACACATCAATATTTTTATCAACAGCGCGATGCAATAATTCTTCAACCGTCAAACGCCCGTCTGAATGTGTAGTATGGCTATGTAAATCGTATTTTATCAAAAGAAAACTGCTTAAAATTAGGGGTTACTGGTGTTTATGTAAGTATAACAACTTTTTTGACTAAATTGTTTTAAATAAACACTTGACACAAAAGCATAAGATACGTTTTACTGTAGCCACTTTCAGACACATTAAGAATTAACAATAATGATCAATTCAAACTTAAACACTATTTGGTGGTGGCACTCGTAATTTTCGGGTGATGAATTGTCGTGTCTAGCAAAAATTCAAAACCCGCAACTATGCGGGTTTTTTTATAACTAAATTTTACGAAACATATACGTTAACAATATTTAATAAATTTTGAGGCAGAAAAACATGAATAACGGTCTTACTCTTACACATCGTTGGTGGTGGCGCCTGATATAGCGGGACGGTAATGATCTGTTTGTAATTTAGATATCGTTATTCAAACCCCGCATTGCAAAAGCACTGCGGGGTTTAATTTTTTGAGGGAATGAGGTTTGATTTTTAGTCATATAACTACCACACCAGGCGAAGTAACAAGCATTACGCAAGCACGCGACTATATTAGTAGCCCTCTTGCATTATACGCGGCACTTGATAAGCCTAACTCACTACTGCTTGAATCGGCTGAGATTGATTCTAAAGACAGTGTAAAAAGTTTAATTTTAGTTGATAGCGCACTGCGCATTGTATGTAAGGGTAAAACGGTAACTGTTAGCGCACAATCTAATAACGGCAAGCAATTATTAAGCTACTTACAAGCAAATGTTAAGAGCTGTGATTCACAATTAAACGACACAACGCTTACACTTAACTACCAAGACACCAGCAGCGATATAGACGAAGCAAGTAAGCTTGTTGCCGATAACGCTTTCAGCGCTCTTCGTACCTGTATTAACAGTATTCAAAGCACTACCGAAAATCCGTTTTCGGTATTTTTAGGCGGTGTGTTTGCCTACGACATGGTGGCAAACTTTGAGCAATTAAGTGATGTACCTGATGGCGAAAACACCTGCCCAGATTACGTATTTTATTTAGCCGAAACCTTAGTTGTTATTGATCATCAAAAGCAAACAACCGAACTCATTGGCAATGTATTTAATGGCCCAGACGTACACGCTAACTGCTTTGAAGTAGGTAAAGAGCTTGAGCGGTTAAATACGCTTTGCGATAACGCAGCAGAATTTAGTGCGGATATGCAAAGTGGCGAATGTGAAGTAAGCGTTGATATAAGCGACGAAACGTATTGCGAGCAAGTTGTTAAGCTTAAAAAGAACATTGTAGATGGCGATATTTTTCAGGTAGTGCCGTCGCGTACATTTTCACTACCTTGCCCTGATTCTTTACATGCGTATAGCCAGCTTAAAAAGCAAAACCCAAGCCCTTACATGTTTTATATGCGCGATGAAGACTTTGCATTATTTGGCGCGTCTCCTGAGTCGGCCCTTAAGTACGACGTAAGTAATCAGCAAGTAGAAGTTTACCCAATTGCTGGCACTCGCCCACGTGGCAAATTTGCTAATGGGCAAATAAACCCCGACTTAGACAGCCGCATTGAGCTGGAACTAAGAAACGATCAAAAAGAGCGCGCCGAGCATTTAATGCTTGTCGATTTAGCCCGTAACGACGTAGCCCGCATTAGTGTTGCAGGTACTCGTTTTGCCAAAGAGTTATTAAAAGTAGACCGCTATTCACAGGTAATGCATTTAGTTTCACGCGTTGTTGGCACACTAAAACCAGAACTTGATGCACTGCATGCTTACCAAGCGTGTATGAACATGGGCACCCTTGTTGGTGCACCAAAAGTACGTGCTGCTGAGCTTGTACGTCAAACAGAAGGTAAGCGCCGTGGCAGTTATGGCGGCGCTGTAGGTTACTTAACCGGTGATGGCGCAATGGATAGTTGTATTGTTATTCGCTCTGCTTTTGTTAAAAATAACATAGCCTACGTGCAAGCAGGTGCAGGTGTAGTGTTTGACTCAGATCCTATTTCAGAAGCAAACGAAACTCGCGCTAAAGCACAAGCGGTTATCACCGCCATAAAATCTACGTATAAGGCGGTATAAAATGAGTAAAGCGAATCCTATTAAAATCTATTTTTTAGATAACTTTGACTCATTTACATATAACTTAGTTGATGAGCTTACGATGCTTGGCTGCGAACTTGTTGTTTACAGAAACAACATTAGCGCTGAGGTTATTTTTAATAAAATGCGCCAAGAGCAAGGCCAAGTACTATTAGTACTTTCGCCTGGCCCTGGAACACCAAGCGATGCAGGCTGTTTAATGGAGCTTATTGAGCTCTCTAAAGGCCACTTCCCAATGCTAGGCATTTGTTTAGGCCAACAAGCGTTAACACAAAGCTATGGCGGAGTAATCGGTCACGCGGGTGAAACCGTACATGGTAAGTCTTCAATTATTAATTTAGGCGAACATCCTGTATTTGATGGTATGGGCAATACAATGCCTGTAGCACGTTACCATTCATTAATGGCAACAAAAGTGCCTGGTAATATAAAGGTTATTGCCCAGTATGAAGATATCCCAATGGCTATTTATCATCATGATGACAACGCATTGGGTTATCAATTTCATCCAGAATCAATACTGACGCCAAACGGCGCAATGCTACTTCAGCAAAGTGTCGCTTACTTAACACGTGCCAAATAATAGAGGACATTATGAGTACACAACCAGAACAACCCATAAATGTTCAACACGCTATTGAACAACTAATTACAGGGCAATCATTAAGCTACGCAGACGCCAAAGCACTGTTTGATGAAATAATGCAAGGTAACATGAGCGAGATTGAGCTAACCGCCCTACTAATAAGCCTTAAAATTAAAGGCGAAGTAAGCGATGAAATAGCAGGTGCTGCAGCCTCAATGCGCGAAAACGCTGTTGCTTTTACTACCAGCAGTACACAACTTGCTGATAGCTGTGGCACTGGCGGTGATGGCTCAAACACAATTAATATAAGCACAACAGCAGCCATAGTTGCCGCTGCTGCCGGTATTAACATGGTAAAACATGGTAATCGCAGTGTATCGAGTAATTCAGGCTCTGCCGACTTACTAAAAGCGCTGGGAATTAATATAGATATGAGCCCAGAGCAGGCAGCAAAATGCCTTGAGCAAACCAATTTTACCTTTTTGTTTGCACCGCACTATCACAGTGGCGTACGCCATGCGATGGGCGTGCGTACAGCGCTTAAAACACGCACTATTTTTAATATTTTAGGCCCGCTTGCTAACCCAGCAGCACCTGATGTGCAATTGTTAGGTGTGTACAATGAAGCGTTATGTATGCCAATGGCACAAACACTTAAAACCCTTGGCACAAAGCGCGCTATGATTGTTCACGGCTCGGGCACTGACGAAATAGCTCTACACGGTCCAACAACGGTAGTTGAGCTGAATAATGGCGAGCTTACACAGTACACACTAAACCCAAGCGACTTTGACCTTGCAAACTATTCACTTGAACAACTCGCTGGTGAAGGCCCACAATACAACGCAAATGCTAGCCTTGCCATCTTACAAGGCAAAGGCACAGATGCACATAATGCTGCCATTGTGGTTAACGTAGCTGCCCTTTTATACCTAACAGGTAAAGCAGAAACGTTAAAAAAAGGGGCAAAGCAAGTACAAACATTATTAAGTTCAGGGCAAGCCATGAACACACTAAATGCAATTATTGAGGTAAGTAATGGCTAATGTATTAGACAAAATTGTTGCTGATAAAAAATTAGAACTAATTGAGCGTAAAGCCGCACGCCCGCTTGAAAGCTTTAAACACCTTGCAGTGCCTACAAGCCGTAGCTTTTACAAAGCATTAGCCGCTCCAGGTACACAGTTTATTTTAGAGTGTAAAAAAGCATCGCCCTCAAAAGGGTTAATTAGAGAGCCATTTGATTTAACCGAAATCACATCGGTTTATAAAAAATACGCCACCTGCATGAGCGTTTTAACTGATGCTAAATATTTTCAAGGCAGTTTTGACTACCTCGAATTTGTGCGCAGCCAAGTAGAACAACCGCTTATATGTAAAGACTTTTTTATAGATGAGTACCAAGTATATATGGCGCGTATTTACGGCGGTGACGCTATATTACTGATGCTTTCAGTACTCGATGACGAAAGCTATAAAGCACTGCACGCAGTTGCCGATTCTCTGAATATGTCGGTATTAACCGAAGTAAGTAATGAAGAAGAAGTACACCGTGCACTTGCGCTTGATGCACAAATTATTGGTATTAATAACCGTGATTTACGCGATTTAAGCACCGATTTAGCCACTACCGAAAAGCTACGCAAACTTATTCCGGCTGATAAAGTGGTTATTTCGGAATCGGGTATTTACACCCATCAAGACGTAAAACGTTTAGCTCCATTATGCGATGGTTTTTTAATTGGCAGCTCACTTATGGGCGAGCGTGATTTAGAGCAAGCATGTCGCCGTGTTATTTTAGGTGACAATAAAGTATGTGGTTTAACACGTACCAAAGATGCACAAGCGGCATATCAAAACGGTGCTATTTACGGGGGTTTAATTTTTCATCCTAAATCGCCACGCTATGTTGATTTAGATTGCGCAAAAGAGCTTAGCCAAAGTGCCCCGCTTAATTTTGTGGGTGTGTTTGTAGATGCCCCAATTGATCAAGTTGCTCAATACGCAAGTGTGCTAAAATTGGCGGCAGTTCAATTACATGGTCAAGAAAGTGACGATTACATCGCTCAGTTGCGTACACAGTTACCTACCGGCTGCGAGATTTGGAAAGCCCAAGCAATAAAAGATGCATTGCCAACGCCTGTAAATGGCGTTGACCGACACCTTTACGATACACACAGCGATACACAAGCTGGCGGTACAGGTAAAGCATTTGATTGGTCGGTGCTTCATGATGCAACCACTCCGTTTATGCTCGCTGGAGGCTTAAATCCAGACAATATTAAAGATGCGCTTTTTAAAGGTGCCTTAGGCCTTGATTTAAACTCAGGCGTTGAAGAATCTGCGGGTAAAAAGTGCCCTAACAAATTACATAATGCTTTTACAAGCATCAGAAATTATTGAGGTTAAAATGCAAAATCCAGCTTATTTTGGCGAGTTTGGCGGTATGTTTGTACCCGAGTTACTTGTCCCTGCGCTTAAGCAGTTAGAAAACGAATTTAACAAAGCACAAAAAGATCCTGAGTTTCAGGCTGAGCTAAGTAAATTATTAAACGAGTATGCGGGTCGTCCTACCCCACTTACTTTAACGCGCAATTTAGTTAAAAACCCAAAAGTAAAACTGTATCTAAAGCGTGAAGACTTATTACACGGCGGCGCACATAAAACCAACCAAGTACTTGGCCAAGCGTTACTTACTAAGCGCATGGGTAAAAAACAAGTAATTGCTGAAACAGGCGCAGGCCAACACGGCGTTGCAACCGCGCTTGCATGTGCATTACTGGGTTTAAAATGTCGAATTTATATGGGCGCAAAAGACGTTGAACGTCAGCAACCAAACGTATTTAGAATGAAGTTAATGGGCGCAGAGGTTATTCCGGTAACAGCGGGTTCTGGCACATTAAAAGATGCAGTAAATGAAGCCCTGCGTGACTGGTCAGCTAATTATCAAGACGCGCACTACCTACTAGGCACAGCTGCGGGTCCTCACCCATTCCCAACAATTGTACGTGAGTATCAAAAAGTTATTGGTGAAGAAGCTAAACAACAAGTACTTAAAGCCGAAGGTCGTTTACCTGACGCTGTAATTGCCTGTGTTGGTGGTGGTTCAAACGCAATTGGTATGTTCACCGACTTTATTGACGAGCCAGGCGTTAAATTAATTGGTGTTGAGCCTGCTGGGAAAGGGCTTGATACAAATGAGCACGGTGCAACAATTTGTAAAGGCACTAAAGGTATATTACACGGTACTTACACGTACATTATGCAAAACGACGATGGCCAAATTGAAGAGTCTTACTCTGTATCAGCGGGTCTTGATTACCCTGCGGTTGGTCCTCAGCACGCATTTTTACACGAAACCGGTCGAGCGCAATACGTGGGTATCACAGATACAGAAGCGCTTGATGCGTTTCAATCACTTGCTAAAAACGAAGGGATCATTCCGGCGCTTGAATCAAGCCATGCGCTTGCTTATGCACTTAAGTATGCAGAAGAGCAAACCGAGGAAAGCGTTTTAGTTATTAATTTAAGTGGTCGTGGCGATAAAGATTTAGCACACGTTCACAATGTACTATCTGAAAGAGGTCAGCTATGAGCCAAGTAAAAACGGATCGTTACGGCAAAATGTTTGCAGCGCTTAACGAGAAAAAACAAGGTGCATTTGTACCATTTGTAACAATTGGCGACCCAGGTAAAGAGCAAAGTGTTGCGATTATAAAAAGCCTAATTGACGGCGGCGCTGATGCACTTGAGCTTGGTATTCCGTTTTCTGATCCGATTGCGGATGGTCCTGTAATTCAAAAAGCCAATATTCGCGCACTTGATGTGCACATTAACACGCAAGATTGCTTTGATGTTATTAAAGAGATACGCGAGTATAACGCCGATATTCCAATTGGATTATTGCTTTACTCAAACCTAGTTTTTAAGCGCGGCATAGAAGCATTTTATAAAGATGCAAAAGCGGTAGGTGTAGACTCTATTTTAGTGGCTGACGTGCCTCTGCATGAATCTAAAATATTTAGAAAATCGGCAATGGATAACGGTGTAGACCCAATTTTTATAGCAACACCTAATGCAGATGATGACACACTTCGCCAATGCGCCTCTTACGGTCGTGGTTATACGTATTTACTATCGCGCGCAGGTGTTACCGGTACCGATACTAAAGCACAAATGCCAGCGGGTAATATTGTTACTAAATTAAAAGAATACCATGCAGCTCCTGCTCTTTTAGGATTTGGTATTTCAACGCCAGATGATGTAAAAGCGGCTCTTAATGCAGGCGCAGCAGGTGCTATTTCAGGCTCTGCTGTAGTTAAAATTATTGAAGCTAACCTTAACGATTTAGACGCAATGACAACGCAGTTAAAAGCATTTGTTAGTGAAATGAAAGCCGCAACCGCATTATAAAAAGTGTAAATTTACGCATTAAAAAAGGGCAATTAAATGCCCTTTTTTGTTTTTTAAAAGCAAATTAGTGAGCTTGGTGTTTACCCTCTAAAATCTCTTCAATAAATTTAGCATTAAATGCTTCTAAATCAGCTGGGCTTCGGCTTGTTACCAAACCTTGGTCTACACATACTTCTTGGTCAACCCAATTAGCACCTGCATTAATTAAATCGCTTTTAATACTAGGAAAAGAAGTAATAGTGCGGTCGCGCAATTTATTAATTTCAGCTAACAACCACGGTGCGTGGCAAATAGCAGCAACGGGTTTGTTTTTTTCTGCACCAAAAAATCCATCAATAAATGCTTTAGCATCTTTATCTTGGCGTAAACTGTCTGGATTAAATAAACCACCAGGAAGCATAAGCGCGTCGTAATCAGCAGGATCCGCGTTTGTAACTAGTTTATCTACTGTTACTTTATCGCCCCACTTGTCTTCATCCCAGCCAGTAATTTGGCCTTCTTTAATTGATACTATTTCGATGTTTGCACCAGCATCAAGTAATGCGCTGCGTGGAGATAAAAGCTCACTTTGCTCAAATCCATCAGTGGCTAAAATTGCGATTTTTTTGCCTTGTAAACGTGTGCTTGTTTGTAATGTACTCATTGAGATCTCCTTATTTTCTTAAAAGGTATATTTAAAATACACAATCAAAAAAGCACGATGCGTGCCGACAACAAGTGATTGAAAATAAAGGAGTTAATTTAAGTGGGATTTATAATGCCATGTAAATCATTTAGAAGGGATGAAAAAACTACATAGATCAGACATAGCTTTGCTACTTGGTGATTTAAATACAGAAGCTTCGCTTCTCGCGTGAGCAAGCTCAACGCCTACAACTAACGCTCGGCATTATGTTTATTTTGTAGACGCACAACTTGTTGGCTTGATGGGCAAAGCCCATAATTTTATGTTTAATAACTCCACGCAAAGCTCAATCAACGACCAAGCTAAGTAATGCTATTTAAAGCAGATCTTTTAACGCCTTAGCTGGTTTAAAAACCGCTTTATTTGCGCCTTCTATTTCAATTGCAGCCCCTGTTTGTGGGTTACGCCCAGTACGCGCTGGGTAATAACTTAGCGCAAAGGTACCAAAGCCATTAATTTGAACTTGATCGCCCTCAGAAAGCGATTTAGTAATGACTTTTTGCAAGCTTGAAAGTGCCGCTTGAGAATCTTTTTTTGTTAATTCACTTTTGTGTGCAATGGCAGCAACGAGTTCTGCTTTATTCATTCTAGGCTCCTAAATACACGCCAAATCAGTGTTGGTTAAGCGTGGGAATATGATGATATGAAAAATACCAAACCAAATTGGTAATAAAGCCACGCAGGCTAAGGGTTACAGGGCAACAAGTCAACCTTGTAGTTGCTAAGCTTTATGTGGTAAAAAGCCTTTGACTCTTTTTTGTATAATTTAGGTAGTATATGCACGCATTAATTGAATACATTCCACTCATACTGTTTTTTGCAGTGTTTAAACTCGTCGATATTTATTGGGCTACCGGTTTATTGATGGCCACTACGCTTATTCAAGTTGCTTATAGCTACTTTAAACATGGCAATGTACCTACTCGTCATTGGATATTTTTTGGCATTGCTGCCGTGTTTGGTACGCTAACGCTGGTACTTCATGATGAGCAATACATTAAATGGAAAGCAACACTGATATATGCAGGTTTAAGTTTAACGTTACTTGTTAGCCGTTATGTACTTAATAAAAATCTCGTTAAAAAAGCGCTTAGCTCAATCCTCGAAAACGCTAATGATACAAAACAAGCCATTGTTGTCCCAGAACCATTATGGGATAAGCTTAATTTAATGTGGGTTGTAATTACTGCTGGCATCGCAGCACTAAACATTTATATTGCATATAATTTTTCGCTCGACTTTTGGGTTAACTTTAAAGTGTTTGGTTTAATGGGTATTACTTTTGTAAGCATTTTTGCCACCATTATTGCCTTGTACAAATATCTCCCTGATGAAGAGGAAACAGCAAAGTAAGCCCCCTCGTCATAAAAGTGTCGTCTTAGCTTGTTAGCTTATTAAAAAAAGCAAGTTGAGACGACCTTGAACGCTAATCAATACCGCTGGTTTGAATTTACCCTCATTTTTATATTGCTGCCCTTGTTGGGTTTTGGATTACGCGAGCATTTAGCTAATTGGCTTATCCCTGCGCTTATTATACTTATGAGTGTGTGTTGTATGTTGCTACTAGGCGATCCCCATTTTAAACGGTTTAGACTCACAAGCCTTGGGCAATTTTCTGCTGTTAAAAGGCGTGTGTTTAGCTTCTTTTTTTTAGGTGCGCTGTTCTCAGGCATGTTTTACGGGATTATTCATCAAGGCAACTGGTTTACCCTTCCCCGTAACTCGTTTAATGATTGGCTTTTACTGCTGGTGCTGTATCCAATACTGTCGGTTATTCCTCAAGAATTAATATTCCGAACGTATTTTTTTCATCGTTATAAACGCATCATGCCAAAAAAAGCAGTGCGTATTGTAGTCAGTGCGAGTGTATTTGCGCTGGCGCATATTGTGTATGCAAATTGGATTGCAGTAGCCTTAGCCTTTTTGGGCGGTTTACTGTTTGCGTATACCTACGCACAAAGCCGCTCAACGGTCGTGTGTGTTATTGAACACAGCTTATGGGGGCTATGGATGTTTACACTCGGGATTGGCAGCTACCTCGATTCAGGCGCATTTAACTAATATAACAAACATTAAAAAATCCGATACTAAAAAACTAATACCGGATTTCGAATAGTTATAAAAACACTTCACTCATCGCAAAAAGCGCTGAGCTGTAAGACATATGCTGAGTTTTTAATTATTTAATCTAATGGTTAAAATAACGACTCAAACTCACCATTTGGAAATAAAACACCAGGAATACCACGCACTGCAGTAACATCAGCTAGTTTAGTATCACCAAAATATAAACCGCCACTGTAATTACGGCCCTTTTGCTTTACATCTAACCAACGTCCATTTTCGCCTTTCGCTATTAGATTAATGTTGCCACTAACATCACGAATACGTAAATCTAACGCGCGATTTTGTATGCTAACAAATATATCTGTAGAGGTAAGTTCTGATAAGTTTTCCACATCGCCTACGTACGCAAATTTAAAATCGCTTGCACCACTCAATGGAAAATCTAATTCAAAAGTAAATGCTAAATCGTCATTATCTTCACCAACAAAAGGCGAAGCCTCTACTGCTGTGATATGAAATGCAGTGTTTTGAATGTCGCTTACGTAATCACCATTAAAATCAAAAGTAGATAACGTGGTTGACTCCTCACCTAGTGAATTAACAAAACGATTTAAGTTTACTGATAAATCACCTTCGAGTTTACCCGCGGCTTTATTGATAATTACGTTGGTGGTTACCTGTGTAATACCCGTATCGGCTTCTGGGTTTAATTCACTTTGAGCATCTATGCCATCAAACTCAATCAGCAACTCACTTACATCCACACTTAATACCGTAGTACCATTTGTGACCGTTGCGCTCATTACACCTTCGATTTTATTACCTAATACACCACTTACTCTGAAAGTTGGAATTGATAAATCAATGGTTATAGGTAACTCATCATATGTGCCAGTAATAGCCCAAGTATAAGGTGATTGGTTGTAATCAATATCTAAATCACGAAGCTTATATTGCCCTGATGGTGTAGAGCCATCAGCTAGTGGTGAATAATTTGTGATAACTTCGTTTAAAGCATTACTAAGTGCATCAAGGGTTCTTTGTGTATCTTCATCAAACGCACCTTCAAGCTCAGTAAATTTTGCTTCTAATTCATCTGAATAGCTTTTTTCTTGAAGTCTTGCAACACCAATTATATTTCGCGTATCAACAAGTAACTCTCTTGAGTCTAAGCTTTGCACTTCTGCTGAGCGAGCCTGCCAATTTGCAAATGTAGTTACACTTGCAATCGTTTGCTTAACTTGACCAGCTACATTTTTCAGCAAAGCATTACCTTGGTCGCTAAATAAGTTGTCTGTAACATACTGCGCTGCTAAGTCGCTGTAATCTTGCCATGCTTGCTGGTCAGTCTCCAAGTTAGTAAATGCATTAAAAGCACTTTCAACACTAAACGAACTATCAGCAACACCAGCTAAAATTGCCGCGTAGGTGAAGGCATTTGTCACCATTTCTGCTTCAACACTTGCATTTAAATTACTGTGCGTTAAATGATAAAAAGGCGTGGCTGATAAACTCGCCTGTGTAGCACTAAAGCCTTCTTCTGTAATTGCTTTACTCAATGGCGATAAATAAACCTTATTTACACCCGGTGCACTAAATGCATCCGCTTTGTAATTAAGGGTAACGGTTGTCAATTCTTGGTAGTCGATTAACCGGTTTGCGTTTAAGTCATTTACATCACCACGCACAGTTCTGCCACACCCTGTAAATCGCGGACAAGGTAGAGCTGTATCGCTAGGTATAAACTCAAAACTATTAAAAGTAAGTGGAGTTACACTTACACTCGCAGTATTGATGTTTTCGACTTCAATTGATTCTTGCACCACCCCATCGCTATCTAAAACATTAAGCGTGCCCTGTGGTGATTGCCAATTAGATACATAAAAACTCACAGAAGAAGATGTAGCAATTTCACTCACTGCAACAGATTCTGAACTGTCACTGTCTGATGAAGAACCACAACCTGCCAATGCAATAGCGACCCCTAAAGGTATAATTTGTTTTAACATCTTCATTCCTTAAAACTTAATGTTCACGTACCAATTCACATTCGCATAATAGGCTTTATCTAAATCTAGGCTATCAGTTTGTAAATTAAGACCAAAATATTCGTTTTCTATACCAACTAAAAATGCTTCGCTTTTTGTTTCGTAGCCTGCTTGTACTCGCCAATGATCCCAAAAGTGAATACGGCCTTTTAATTGGCTAAACGTGTCTTTATCGTAACGTTTTAAAGTTAACTGAGTCGAAAATCGGTCGTTTATTCTGTAATCGGCAAATGCTTGTAGTCGCATTTCCATTTCGAAATCATGAGATACCGTATTTCCAAATGCAGATGTTTTTAATGAAACTGTTGGCTGAGTAATAATATCGCCGTTGTCATCTTCGCTAAATGGAATTTCAGTAGTTTGACCCTTTACAGAGCCACTGTCTTCGTACTGAGTTTTATAGAGCAAATCTTTTACGCTAAAACCAACTTTAAGCTCATCATTTACTTGCCAATCGGCAAAAATATCTAGGCTATAGCCTAGCCCTTCTGGCTTTTGTGAAGGTGTAAATTCTTTAAATAAAATATCTTTTGAAAAGTTGTAATCGACAGTTACAGCACCTTCAACTTCATCACTATAAATTTCACCATTTACAGTGGCATCTTGATAGTGTGAGCTGGCAAAAACAGAAAGCTTAGGTGTTATTGTTAATGCATTTTTATCTAAAAATTTAAAATCATAAGATACGAATACACCATTAGACGTTGCTTGTTTAGCATCGAGGTAATAGGTATAAAATCTATCTTCAAACTCTAAGTCATTCTTTTCGGTATGAGTATATTTAGCTGTATCAGGATCAAAGTTAAGAACATAGTCATAACGACTTTGTAAACCCACTTTAAAATTACCGTAGCCAACACCCACTTCAAAAATATTATAGGTAAATGCACTGTCACCCGATTTTAATGGTGCATCAAAATCATCTACAAAGGCTTGTACTGGTTGTGCTTCAGTATAAATTTCTGCGTCAAAATGAGTAAATATTTGAAATTGGTTATCTGCGGAAGCAAGAGGAGAAATAAAAGCTGTTGAAAATCCTAACAAGAGAATTTTTTTTTTCATAATTTAATCGCTTTCTATAAAAAAAGGGAAAAGCGCTGCTTTCCCCTTTTATAGTTTAAATATTACTTAGATGAATCAATTAAATCAACATCAGTGTAAGGCACTACATCACCATCGATGTAAGTGATAGATACACCGTTAGTAACTTTAGAAGCAGTACCAAATGACATCATTTCGCCATTGTACATAGCTTTAACATCACCAGTGTAACCTGTAGATTCCATACCAGTTAGAGATAATGTGTAACCCATTGCTGCGTCACCTTTAACCATAACTTCTAATGTACTTTCATCTTCATCACCACTACTGTCAACCATACCCATTACTTTAAAGTCTAAGTCGCCAGACATACCTTCAAGTGTAATACTTGAAGAATCTGATTCTTCAGTTGCAGTAAGGTTTAGCATACCAGTGAAACCAGAATCACCGTCCATAATTTCAACGTGGTTCCAAGCTTGCGTATCGATAATTTCAGCATCATCAATTGTGTCAGCATTTACTGCACCGTCAAATGTGAATATTAAACATGAATCAATTTGAGTAGCATCAATTGTGCCTGCAGCAAAATCAACACAATCTTCAAGTGCTTGTGCTTGTGTATCAGCAGTAACAAGTGACACAGTTGCGTCATTTTCACCCATTAATGTAGCGCCCCAAGCAACAACTAATTGCTCGCCTTGGTAAGAAGCTGAAGCACTGATCATTTCACCGGTAGTTTCGTTCTCTAATTCTAAAACTAGCGCATCTAAGTCATAGTTATATGACCAATCAGGTTGACGAGTAGAAGTACCTTCACCTGAGTTGCCCATTTCAGCTAATTCATCAATTACGTCAGCAAGAACATCTGCTGCATCGATAACCGCTTGACCGCCAGTGTTAGTAAGCACAGTCATAGTCGATAATGACTCTGATGTAGCTTTAACAGAAGTTAGTACTTCAAGTTTAGCAACCGCCGCTTCAGCAACAAGTTGTAGGTTATAAGCTGTTACAAATTGCTCGCTAGCTAGTTCACCTTGAGCTTCAGCAGCTGTTTGCATAGCTGTAAGCGCATCAATCATTGCTTGTGCGCCTTCGCCTTCAAGGTCTAGGTAAGCATTAGCAGCAACAAGTGCTTGCTCAATAGCAATTTCAAGTGCATCAACAGCAGCAGCAAAGTCAGACGCAGCAGTAACAGCAGTCATTGCAAGCTCAAGAGCTTCAGTTGCGTTTGCGGCTGTATCTACCATTGCACCTTCTGCGTTAGCAAGTGCGCTTGTAGAAGCTGCTTCAGCTGTGTCTGCTGCTGATTTTTTCTCATCAGCAACGTCTGCAGTGTCTTCAGCAACTAGTTTTGCAGCAGCAAGAGCAATATCAAACGTTTCAATCGCTGCTTCTGCTTCCGCTACTAGTGCAGCTAATGCAGCGTCGTATGCAACGGTGTCAGTTACAGCAACACCTGCATCTGTTTGTAAAGACGTTGCAGAATCAAGAATCTGTTGGTAATCAGAGCTTTGAGTAACTAACGCTTTTGCAGCAGTTACATAACCTTGTGATTTAACAAAAATAGAACCCGCTTTAGCTGTTAAACCAGCAGTAGCAGCTTCATTTTTCAGTAATGTTACAGCGCTTACAAATGCAGCTGCGTTATCAGCCGTAAGAGCATCGCCACCCATTGCTTGAACATCAGCAAGTGAACTTTGAGCTGTTTCAATATCCATTTCTAATGCAGTAAGTGCAGTCTGTGAAGCTGTAACTTCTACTGTTAAAGCAGCTGCTAGAGCTGTATAAAAATCATCTCCAACTGTACACTCTGCACCAGTACAACCAATTACTTCTAGTGCTTTTTTAACTTTTACTGCAGCGGCTGCAAGGCCGGCATCAGTTGCTGCACCATTTTTAACAGCTTTGTCTTTAGCTGCTTTTGCTTTTTTAGCAATACCTACTGAATTAGCGGCAAACGCATCAATTTGTGCTTGTGTTGCATTAGGGTTGTTAATAGAGAATGCCGCTTTTAAAGCATTTTCAATTGCAGTTTCATCACCCGTTGCTACAGCAACAAAAATGTTTGCAGTATTTGTAATTGCTGTTTGTAACATTGTAGCTATTGCAGCAATGCCAGCGTCAGTATTACCTTTAAACTGGCCTGATTTAATACCAGCTTTAATGCTGCTCATTACATCACCAATTGAAGGTAAACCTTGAATTGAAGATGAAAGCTGTGCAATTGCTAAAATACCGTCAGTAAGTTCTTCTTCGCCATCAACATTACTTAAATCTACAGCGCCGCCGTTAGATAAATCGCCAATAATAGCAGAAAGTAAAAGTGCTGCGTCTTGACCCATTACTTGTACAACAGTGTTTAAGCTAGCTGTAGCAATAGCGTCTTCATCTACACTTGAACCTGAGTCAAGAAGAAGACCCGCCACTAACGATGTTAAAAAAGTAACATTAGCTTTATAAGAACCTATAACATTATCGTCGCCAGCTGCACCGCTCGCTCCAGATGTATCTGCTTCAACAGCTGGAATAAACTTAACAACTGAAAGCTCTAGGTCAGTTTTGTACCATTCGCCAAACTCAATATCAGTATCGCCATCATTTTCGTCGTCAACTTCTGGCGCTTCATCGTAAGTGCCACAACCTACGTAAGCATCACAACGTAAAAAGCTATCATCGCCTTCTTCAGACGTTTTAACAGTAATGTAAACAGGTCCAGTAAAATCATCATCTAGGTAGATGCTGTAACGACCGTTTTCATCAGTTAGCACTTCAGGGTTAGCGGCAATTTTACTTGCTTCTACCGCTGCATCTGCAGCATCTTGTGATAGTGCTTCTTCAGAAAAAGACTCAGCCTCTGCTGAAGCAGCTGAGCGAAATGCAACAGGAACGCTTTGACCAGATGCATCTAAAGTCATTACAGTTACTACTGCACTTTTCATTGAACCTTTAACTGCTTTACCTGTTACTTCAATGTTAAATTGTGCATCGCCCGTTGCAGTGAAAGATTCTACAGGTGTAACAGGAATATTTCTGTCGTTATCAGAACCACATGCTGTTAAGCCTAATGTAAGTGCAACTGAAGCTGCAATAGGTGTAAATTTGATCGTACGCTTTACCATTTATTTCTCCTTGATAGCCTGGAATGAGTATCAGAAATTAGTTTAGTTGATAGTGATTTATGTAAGCTTTTATATTCAAAAAGCATCAAAAAAGTACACAATCATAACTTTTGTTACTAGAACATTAAAAATACCATTAAGCTATATAGTTATGCTACATATTTATACGTTTTATAGAAGTATTTATCTTTATTCTATGAGCTACTTCTTTATCAGCATCTCTATTATTCAGTAACCTATAGACACTCATAAAGAACCAGCACATATTGATACAATATATTCACTTTATTAAATGAATATTACATATAATCTAGTTTGTTAATTATATTCTTCAAGTAAATGCGGTGGATGAGAGCGAAAAAAGACGATAATTCGAAAAATTAATGAAAAAGGATTATTTCTAACGAGTGTGAGTAGGTTTTACTTTAGCTAAGCAAACGTTTATAAAATTTGTTTGCTTAACTAAAATAAATGTTTAGTTGCGCTTAACTTCAACAGTGATTAGTAAGGGACTCTTACAACTCCTTCCATTAATACACGTGCACTTCGGCTCATACTTGCTTTGGTAACTAGCCAGTTACCTGCAGTATTTTTAGCCTCAGCACCTACTTTTAGGGTGCCCGACGGGTGACCAAAGTTAACTTCACTCAATGCACCGCCACCAGCGGCTATATTTACGAGTGTGCCTTCAATTGCTGCGGCAGTGCCAATAGCTACAGCGGCTGTGCCCATCATGGCATGATGCAGTTTACCCATCGACATTGCGCGCACGAGTAAGTTAATGTTGGCAGCCTCAATAAATTTACCGCTAGATGCAGTGTAATCTAAAGGCGCTGCAACAAACGCAACCTTTGGTGTATGTTGGCGAGCTTGCGCTTCATTAATATCAGTGATTAAGCCCATTTTAACGGCGCCATAAGCGCGAATGGTTTCAAGCTTTTTAAGCGCTGCAACATCGTTATTTATATCGTCTTGCATCTCTGTGCCGGTATAACCAATATCAGCGGCGTTAATAAATACAGTAGGAATACCTGCATTTATCATCGTGGCTTTTAAAGTACCAACACCTGGTACTTCTAAGTCATCAACTACGTTACCTGTTGGGAATAACGCGCCATCGCCATCAGCCGGGTCTATAAATTCAAGTTTTACTTCAGCTGCAGCAAATGTAACGCCATCGAGCTCAAAGTCGCCGGTTTCCTGTACTTCGCCATTGGTCATAGGGACATGCACTAATATGCTTTTATTAATATTAGCCTGCCACACACGCACAATAGCAACACCGTTATTAGGTACTCTGCTTTTATCGACCAAACCATTACTAATAGCAAAAGCCCCCACTGCTGACGTTAAGTTGCCGCAGTTACCGCTCCAATCTACAAAAGGTTTATCTATAGCCACTTGACCAAACAAGTAATCAACATCGTGGTCTGCTTGCTCACTTTTACTTAGGATTACGGTTTTACTGGTGCTTGATGTAGCGCCGCCCATTCCATCCGTTTGTTTGCCGTACGGATCGGGGCTGCCAATAACACGCAGTAATAAATTATCGCGCGCCTCGCCTGCTACTTGAGCAGGCTTTGGCAAATCAGTTAAATTAAAAAACACACCTTTACTGGTGCCGCCACGCATATAGGTTGCAGGCACTTTAATTTGCGGTTTAAACATAGTGTTTGCCCTCATGCAGATTGCGTTGCTTCTAAAAAGTCTTGAGCAAAGCGTTGTAACACACCACCAGCCGCGTAAATAGAAAGCTCTTCTTGGGTATCGATACGGCACTTCATAGGCACAGTAAGCACTTCACCATCTTTACGGGTAATACTTAAATTAACGGTGGCACCAGGTTTTAAATCACCCGTTACATCGTACGTTTCACTGCCATCCAGCTTTAGAGTTTTACGCGTTGTGCCTGCTTTAAACTCAAGCGGTAAAACCCCCATACCAATTAAGTTAGTACGGTGAATACGCTCAAAGCCCTCTGCTGCTATTACTTCAACGCCTGCAAGTCTTACGCCTTTTGCAGCCCAATCGCGCGACGAACCTTGACCGTAATCGGCACCGGCTACGATAATAAGCGGCTGTTTACGCTCCATGTAGGCTTCGATTGCTTCCCACATACGGGTATTAGTGCCTTGTGGCTCTAAGCGAGCGTAAGAACCTTGCTTAACGTCGCCGTTTTCATCAAGCACCATTTCATTAAGTAGTTTTGGGTTTGCAAAGGTTGCGCGCTGCGCTGTTAAATGATCGCCCCGGTGCGTTGCGTACGAATTGTAATCTTCCTCTGGCACATTCATTTTGGTCAGGTATTCGCCAGCAGCACTACTTGCCATAATTGCGTTTGATGGCGATAAATGATCCGTTGTAATGTTATCGCCAAGTACTGCAAGCGCGCGCATACCGGCCATAGTGCGCTCACCCGCAAGTGCACCTTCCCAATAAGGAGGGCGACGAATGTAGGTGCTTTCTGGGCGCCAATCGTAAAGAGGATCGTTATCTTCACCGTAATCTACGGTTAAATTAAACATCGGCTCGTATACTTTTCTAAATTGCTCAGGCTTAACACTTTGCTTAATAACCGCATCAATCTCTTCATCTGATGGCCATAAATCTTTAAGCGTAATATCGTTGCCTTGTTGATCTTGCCCTAGTATCCCTTTTTCAATATCAAAGCGAATAGTACCTGCAATAGCGTACGCAACAACTAAAGGAGGTGACGCTAAAAATGCTTGCTTAGCATAAGGATGAATCCGCCCATCAAAGTTACGATTACCTGAAAGTACAGCCGTTGCGTATAAATCACGTTCAATTACTTCTTTTTGAATCTCAGGGTCAAGCGCCCCGCTCATACCGTTGCACGTTGTACACGCAAAACCAACAATGCCAAAGCCAAGTTGCTCAAGCTCTGTTAGTAGGTTTGCATCTTCAAGGTATGATTGCACTGCTTTTGAGCCTGGTGCTAATGAAGTTTTAACCCAAGGTTTGCGCATTAAACCCTTAGCATTTGCATTACGGGCAAGGAGTGCTGCAGCAATTACATTGCGTGGATTACTGGTATTGGTACAACTAGTAATAGCGGCAATAATACATGCGCCGTCTGGCATTAAGCCTTCTTCATTTTCAACAACGCCCGAAATACCTTCTTTAGCTAAATCGCTTGTCGATACACGGCGGTGCGGATTAGATGGACCCGCAATATTGCGCCCCACGCTTGATAAATCAAACTTAAGCACACGCTCATACTTTGCGGTTTTTAAGCTATCGCTCCAAAGGCCTGCTGTTTTTGCGTAATTTTCTACAAGGGCAATTTGTTCTTCTTCACGGCCTGTTAAACGCAAGTAATCTATTGTTTTATCATCGATATAAAACATGGCTGCAGTTGCGCCAAATTCAGGTGTCATGTTCGAAATGGTTGCTCTGTCACCAAGTGTAAGCGCATCGGCACCTTCACCGTAAAACTCTAAATAAGTAGATACAACACGTTGCTTACGTAAAAATTCAGTAATGGCCAACACAATATCGGTAGCGGTAATACCTGGTTGGCGCTTACCTGTTAGCTCAACACCAACAATATCAGGCAAGCGAATATATGAAGCACGGCCAAGCATAACGCTTTCAGCTTCAAGCCCGCCTACACCCACAGCAATAACACCTAGCGCATCAACATGTGGCGTGTGGCTGTCGGTGCCAACTAAAGTATCTGGGAATGCAATGCCATCTCGGTTTTGAATAACCGGCGACATTTTTTCAAGATTAATTTGATGCATAATGCCGTTACCCGGTGGAATAACATCAATATTTTTAAACGCAGTTTTAGTCCAGTTTATAAAATGAAAACGGTCATCATTTCGTCTATCTTCAATGGCGCGGTTTTTTTCAAATGCATCAGGATCAAAACCGGCATGCTCTACAGCTAACGAATGATCCACTATTAACTGCGTGGGTACCACAGGATTCACTTTAGCCGGATCGCCGCCTTTAGCTGCAATTGCATCACGCAAACCTGCTAAATCAACAAGCGCTGTTTGCCCTAAAATATCGTGGCACACTACCCGCGCCGGATACCACGGAAAATCCAAGTCTTGCTTTCGCTCAATCAGCTGATTAAGTGCATCGGTTAACATGGCAGGGTCGCATCGGCGTACTAGGTTTTCGGCAAATACACGCGATGTATAAGGTAGCGTGGCGTATGCACCTGGCTTAATTGCATCTACGGCTTCTTGCGTATCGTAATAGTCGACGTTTGAGCCAGGTAAAGGTTTACGGTATTGGGTGTTATTAATTATGGTCATGGTAAGGGTTCGCTAATTTGGTGACGGTGTTTGCTCACAGCTAGCGTGTTTAATAAAAAGTTTGAGAAAAACTACTCGCTAATGGCTATGTGCAATATAAAAGTGAGCACATGCGTGCTCACCCATTTTTTTAACGTGACTCTATTGGTGTGTAACTGCGTGCGTCAGGCCCTGTGTAATCGGCACTTGGGCGAATAATACGGTTGTTAGCGCGCTGCTCTTTTACATGTGCTGTCCAGCCCGTAACACGGCTCATTACAAATATTGGCGTAAATAATTTAGTTGGAATATCCATAAAGTGATAAGCAGACGCATGGAAAAAATCGGCATTACAAAACAGTTTTTTCTCGCGCCACATAATTTCTTCACAACGAACAGACACAGGGTAAAGCACGGTATCGCCCACCTCTGCCGCTAGTTTTTCAGACCACTTTTTAATAATTACATTACGCGGATCAGACTCGCGATAAATAGCATGACCAAAGCCCATTATTTTGTCTTTACGTTCGAGCATGCCCATAATTTCTTTCTCAGCATGTTCAGCGCTTGTAAAACCTTGAATCATATCCATTGCCGCTTCGTTAGCACCACCATGTAATGGACCACGCAGCGTACCAATCGCACCAGTTACGCAAGAATGAATATCAGAAAGCGTTGATGCACACACACGCCCTGTAAAAGTAGAGGCGTTAAACTCGTGCTCTGCGTATAAAATTAGTGATACATTCATTACCTGTGCAAACAATTCACTAGGTGCTTTGTCGTGTAATAAATTTAAAAAGTGTGCGCCAACAGAGTCGTCATCAGTTTGTGTTTCAATGCGTACGCCATCGTGTGTAAAGCGGTACCAGTAACAAATAATACTTGGGAACACAGCAACCATACGGTCGATTGCATCATTGGCTTGGCTAAAATCATTTTCCATTTCAAGGTTACCCAACATTGAGCAGCCCGTGCGCATTACATCCATTGGGTGCGCGTTTTTAGGAATATTTTCAAGCACGGTTTTAAGCGCATCAGGTAAGCCGCGTAAACTTTTTAGTTTTGCTTTATACTCAGCCAATTCGCTTGTGGTTGGTAACTCACCACGTGAAAGTAAAAAAGACACTTCTTCAAACTGCGCTTTTTCGGCAAGTTCGCTAATATCGTAACCACAATACGTTAAACCAGAACCACTTTGTCCAACAGTACACAATGCTGTTTGACCAGCCACTTGTCCGCGTAAACCCGCGCCGCCTAATGCTTTATCTACCATGATCTTCTCCTATCTTAAATTTGTGTGTGATTGTTGGGCGCATTGAACTTTATAGATTGAAATTTGTTCAATCTAGGGGCGATTAAATCGCGGCGCGAAGTTTGTAACCTAGTGGACTAAGTAAAAACCGAGCAACAAAGAGATAATCGTCCCTAGAAAGAACCTAAGGGGCAGCGCATGTTTGGTATTTATGCTGCGTTATCGCCTATTTATGTGGAATAACCACACTTCATAGGCTCTGCCTTGCCTAAAAACCAAACACACTGCTGCAAATTCAACCATTAAAGATTAATACGCCCAAATTATTATTTGTCAGATTTTGATGAAAAAAGGTTATCGAGTGTGTTCTCGTACGTGTGGTAATCTAAAAAGTCGTAAAGCTCAGAACGCGTTTGCATATTTTCAATTTGGCTTTGTTGCGAGCCTTCATTTAAAATTGCTGAATACACGTTTAATGCTGCTTTGTTCATGGCTCTAAATGCACTGAGTGGGTAAAGCACCATTTCAACACCTACATCGCTTAACTGCTCTTTTGTGTAAATAGGTGTTTGGCCAAACTCAGTAATGTTTGCCAAAATTGGAACGTTAATCGCTTTTGCAAATGCTTGGTAATCAGCAAGGTCGTGTACGGCTTCTGCAAAAATAGCGTCTGCACCAGCTTCAACACAGGCAGCTGCACGGTCTATCGCGGCGTTTAAACCTTCTTTTTGAAATGCATCGGTACGAGCCATAATATAAAAATCGCTATCGGTTTTTGCATCAACCGCCGCTTTAATGCGGTCAACCATTTCACCTTGGCTTACAATTTCTTTATTAGGGCGATGACCACAGCGCTTTTGCGCTACTTGATCTTCTATATGAAAACCCGCCGCACCCGCTTTAGTCATTTCTTTTACTGTGCGTGCAATGTTAAACGCCCCACCCCAACCGGTATCAGCATCAACAAGTAGTGGTAAATCGCTAGCACCTGTAATACGGCGAATATCTTCAAGCACGTTATCAAGGCTTGTCATACCCAAATCAGGCATACCAAACGAGGCGTTTGCAACACCGGCACCTGAAAGATAAATAGCTTGGTGACCCATTTTTTCAGCCATCATCGCTGTGTAGGCGTTAATAGTACCTACCACTTGTAACGGACGGTTATTGGCAATAGCGTGTTTAAATTTTAATCCTGCTGACATTACTTTCTCCTCACTTTGAACGGTTGCTACGTGGAGTAACTTATAGTTTTAATATGTAATTGTGACTGTTTAACTGCTCTTGCTAGCTTTTAGCTTTTAGCTTTTAGCAGCTTATGCTTTCTGCTTAGCTAATAAATCAAATTTGGTTTGAATATTTGCTTGCGATGCACTGATATGGCGCTTCATGAGCATTTCGGCCAGTTCACCGTCGTGGTTTTCAATGGCGTTAATAATCGCTAAATGCTCATCAAATGCTTTTGATACACGCGGCCCCACCATGCCCATTTGTACACGATACATGCGTATTAATTGATAAAGCTCATTACACAGTAAATGAATTAAATGCGCGTTTTTACTGCCTTGAATAATACGGTAATGAAAATCTAAATCGCCGGCTTCTTGGTAATAAGATTCGCCCTCTTTAACACGTTGTGTTTGTAGGTGCTGATTAAGTAATTGCTTTAAGCCTTTTACTTCTTCGGGTTCCATATTGTCGGCAGCAAGCCTACATGCCAAACCTTCAAGTGAGCTGCGAACTTGGTAAACTTCAATCAAGCGTTCAGCGGTAAGGGCAACTACTCGGCAACCTACGTTAGCTTTACGCTCAACAAGGTAGCAACTTTCTAGGCGATTCAATGCCTCTCTAAGCGTTGCACGGCTTACACCATAACGTTTTGCAAGTTCAGGCTCTGATATTTTACTGCCTTGAACTATACTGCCTTCAACAATCTCACGGCGCATATCAACAAATACTTGATCTGATGCGGTAGTTATAGGCGCTTCGTTTAAAAATGTATGTGTCATAAGTTATTTTTTAGATTGTCGACAATTAATGTGATTACTATGGGCTTATTAAAAAATCATGTCAACCCTTAAACCTATCAAAATGGTTAAAAAACACACCCATTGTCGACACTATTAATCTAAAGTCGTATAAAAATGGTTTTACAATGGACTAATACAGTGAAGTGTCGACAGCGTAATAAATTAGATGTTACGCTTTTTAGCGCTGAAAACACCTCGCATAAATGCTATTATCGCGCTTTATTTTTATAGTATGAGCTAACGCGTGAACGCCAACACTTTTATTCCTGAGCACTTTATTGATGACGTAAAAACCTATTTACCAGCGCATCTAAACTTAGATGACTTTTTAAATGCGTGTCGTAGGCCCCTCAGAAAATCTATCCGCGTTAATACATTAAAAATTAGCATTGAAGAATTTGTAAAACGTGCAACTGAAAAAAATTGGCTGCTAACCCCAATCCCTTGGTGCAGTGAAGGCTTTTGGTTAGAGCGCCCAAACGATGAAGAACAAAACCTAGCCCTTGGTAATACCGACTTACACCTAAGCGGTGCTATGTACGTACAAGAAGCAAGTTCAATGCTGCCCCCTATCGCATTAAAGCAAAGTATTGAACTCGCAGACTCTCAAAATAACACCGTGCTTGATATGGCATCAGCGCCGGGTTCGAAAACCTCGCAACTAGCAGCGCTTATGAATAACCAAGGTGTGCTTGTTGCAAATGAGCTTTCGTCATCTCGCTTAAAGGTACTGAGCGCTACATTAAAACGTATGGGGGTTGGCAACTGTGCGCTCTCGCACTTTGATGGCGTTATATTTGGCAACTACATGTTTGAATGCTTTGATAGCATATTGCTAGACGCGCCCTGCTCTGGTGAAGGGACTGTACGTAAAGATGCCGACGCTCTTAAAAATTGGTCAATAGAATCAAACATACAAATAGCCCAAGTACAAAAAGACTTAATTAAAAGCGCTTTTTACGCATTAAAGCCAGGTGGCACCTTAGTGTACTCAACTTGTACACTTACCCCGCTCGAAAACCAACAAGTGTGCGATTATTTACTGAGTGAATTTGGCGACTATATAACGCCTGAGTCCCTAAGTGATTTATTTGAAGGTGCAAGTAAAGCAACAACAAGTGAAGGCTATTTACATGTATGGCCGCAAACCTTCGATAGCGAAGGCTTTTTTATCGCTAAATTTAAAAAGCACACTAGTTGCAACAACCCAAATCAAACAGTTAAAAAAGGTGCATTCCCGTTTAACGAGTTTGATAAAAAACAAAGTGCCGCGTTTATGCAATCGCTTAAAAAGCACTTTGGGTTAACTAACCTACCTGGCAGCTTAATGCAGCGCGATAAAGAGTTGTGGTTATTTCCACAAGGATTTGAAGCTGTGCAAAATAAAATTAAGTACGCACGCTTAGGTATTCAAATTGGCATTATTCATAAAAATGGTGTAAGGCTAACACATGAGTTTGCAACCGTATTTGGCAATAAGTGTAAAACTAATGTATTTGCTTTAAATTACGAGCAAGCAAATGATTATTTTCAAGGTAAAGATATACGCTTAACTGAGGCAACTCAAACTATAGGCGAAGTGGTATTAACGCTTTGTGGCTGCCCTATTGGGCTGGGTAAATGGCAAAAAAATAAGATCAAAAATTCATTACCACGAGATCTAGTGCAAAATACTCAGTTAATAATCTGGGTTTAAACCAAAGTACAAATTACGCATAATTAATCTAATACTTTGTTATCAAATGTAACCAGGTGGCGAAATTAGTTATGCTTTATTGAGGAGCTTTACTATAGTTTTAAGTACTTTCTTCTTCTCCCTAACGAACCAAGAAAGTGTTTTAGTTAACGCTAGGCTCAATTTAGAGTCACTTTATAGCCCAGAGGTTTTTATAAACCTCTGGGCATTTTTATTTGCAGGTTTGTTTGTAAATATAACGCTGTTTAAGTTTTTTATATGCAGCGCCAAATTGTAGCGACATACACAAGGTAGGTAGTTGATTTAATTGTTTAGCAATAGTGTAAATACGGTTAAATCGATAACCATATTGGGCAGCCATGCTTAAAGAGTTTACGTACAGTGCTTTATACTCTGGAGGTAGGTGCTGCCAATTTGTTAACGAAATTTCTATAATACCCAAATGCACATCAAGCTTGTATGGACCTACTTTTTTAGCCTGATCAATATACTTTAAAACTTGTTTACTAGGTCCTTGTTGGTAGCTAGTAACTTTAGCAAGCTCAATCCAAGTTTCAGCCCATGAGCTCCTAATATGAGTAGAATGAAGTAAAAGCGATTGTATCTCTTTATATTCAGTATCTAGCTTACTTTGCTCAGTTTGATCGGTATTAGCTAAAGCTAGAAGCTTAATATATGACAAAAAATGTAAATAATGGGCATGTTCAGGTTCAAGCTCTATAGCTAACTTAATAGCATTTTGCGCTTTGTTGAGCTCATTACTATAAACCTCAGGTGCATCAATGGGTGAGGTGTTACTGAGCTCTTGTACTGTATTTAGTGAGCTAAAATACCAAGCATTAGCGCGCATACTTTGTAAACTAAAATAACAAATAATGAGTGTAACTATTGCCAACAGAGCAAGTTGTAATCGTTTAATAAACAGCGGATCAACCATTGAACAACACCTCAGTTAAACACTTAGGATTTGTTATAAATAATGTATGCGCCTTACTCTCACCTAGCATGTCGGTTACTCGTTTTTTTGCCTTACTTAAAATAGGTGGCCTGCGCTTTACCGAATGAGCGTCAGATGCAATATAACTGACTAAATCGGCTTTAAGCATATGCTCACTAATATATTGAGCTTTTTCTCCCCAAAGGCCTTCAATACTTGACGCTGTTAACTGAAACTCACATCCTAACTGTGTAAGTTTTTCGATGTAAAATAAGTTTGACTGAATATCACGATTTCGCTCTGGGTGTGGAATAACCACTTTTATATTTTGTTTAGCGAGCCAAGAAATAAATTTATCGTACCCCTGAGGCACATGTGAATGAGGTAGTTCTAACAATAAATAATTAAAACCATTTTTTTTGCCAATAAATGGTAGTTTATTAGTTAATACAAGCGGCATTAACTCAACATCAAGGCGAGCCTCAGCGGCTACTGCAATATTTATATTAATATTTTGGGCTAAGCAAGCTGCTTTTAATTGGGTTAAATCGTTTAAAAGTTGGGGAGCCGAATTATTATACCGACCTAAATGAATATGTGGGGTAGCAACAATATGCGTTATACCGTCGCTTTGCGCCATTTTTAAAAGCGCTAAAGACTCGTTTAAATCTTTAGCGCCATCATCAATACCTGGCAAAATGTGTGAATGTATATCAATCACAATTTATAGGCCATTTAAGTATTTTCTGGTTCAGGTTTTTTAGAGTAATCGTGGTAGTCGTAGTAACCATAGCTGTGTTCATCGTTAGACTTATTCATATCCACCTGATTAAGCACCACACCCGCTACATGTGCTTTTACCTCAAATAACCGTTCAAGGCCTGCTTTAATTGGTTTTATACGTGTAACGTCTGATTTTACAACATATATTACCGAATCGGCACTTTGAGCTATTACTAATGCATCACTCACAGCTTGTGTTGGTGGTGTATCAATAATTATATGGTCGTACTGACTTTTAAGGTGTTCTATTAACTGTGCAAACTTAATGTTTGATAATAACTCAAGTGGGTTGCTTGGTATTTGCCCGCTTGGCATTATTACTACACCTGATTTTTCATCAATATGAACACATTCACTTAGCTCTTCTGTACCCACTATTAAATTTGTTAAACCAGGGTGATAAACAGGTATTTCAAATCGCTTAGCAATAGTTGGCTTACGTAAGTCACCATCAATTAGCAGTACCTTACCCATTTGGGCTAACGATATGGCTAAGTTAGAAGATGTTGTTGTTTTACCTTCACCTGGTGCTGTAGAGGTAACTGCAATTATTTTATGCTGTTTATCAAGCTGAGTTAAAAGTAAACTGGTACGAAATGTTCGTACTGATTCTGCAAAGCGCCTATACGTTTCGTCAAGATATGCATGCATAGGCAGTACACTTTTTTTAGGTATTTTTACTTGCGGGATTAGCCCTAGCATACGCTGAGCTAATTTGCTTTCAACATCTGGTTTAGTTTTAACGGTATCGTTAAGGGCATCAAAAATAAAGCTCATAACTATTGCAAAAATAAAGCTCGCTACAAACGTAAGTATTACAATAAGCTTTTTATTAGGTTTACTTGGGATGCTCGGCGCATAAGCTCGGTCGGTAAAGCGTGCTGCAGCAGAGGTAAAATCGCTTGTTACTTCGGTTTCTTTAGAGCGTGATAAAAACGTGTTAAATATATTACGGTTAGTTTCTACTTCACGTTTTAGCTGGTTATATTGAGTTTCTTTGCGGGTAATATCTTGGTAACGCGCTCTAATATTACTTAAATCATTTTCGAGTGCATTCACGGTTCTTGTGACCCTATTGAGCTCTTTTTCAATACCCGTAATTAGATCTTTAATTTGTTTATTAAGATTATTTTTTACTGTAACAAGCTCTGCACTTGCCGATATTATTTTAGGGTGTTTAGGGCCATAAACTTCACTTAACTCGCTTAACTTACGCTCAACGGTAACTACATCACGTTTTACGTTTTGAATAACATTATGCGATGTTATTTCAGGCATACTACCTAATAACTCAAGGTTGTTGTTACCGTATTCAGTTATAACGCGGTTTATACTCTCTAACTTGTTTTTTTCGTTGCGCGCTTCAATTAACTGCGCTGATATTTGCTCAAGCTCTTGTGTTACTAGCCCTGCGATACCTTCAATATCGATAAGGTGCTGATCTTCTCTAAAGTCTTGTAAGCGCTCTTCTGAGCCATCTAACTGAATACGTAATTGCGACAAACGAGAATTCAGCCAATTAGAAGCTTGTTGAGTTATCCCCATTTTCGCACGCATTTGGTTATCAATGTAAACCTCACCTACAGTATTAGCAACTAAAGCTGCTAATTTCGGATTACTTGACTCAAAGCTTATATTTACTAACTGAGTTTTACGAATAGGTGATATTGATAGTTTAGATTTAAATACTGACAGTAAAATCAACATATCGCGCTCAGCTATTTCTTCCGCTGATAAATATCTTTCTTCGTTTTTATTCAAAAAAGGAAATACATTTTTTATGTAAGATTTTGCCTCACCCATCACGCTAGGTTTACCAATAAAATCATCATATGAATCTAAATGAAGTTTTTTTATGACTTCCCTAGCAACGCTGTCTGACTTCATTACCTCAAACTGGGTTAAATAGTACTCTTTTTGATTAGTATCTAGGCCGTAAATTTCTTCAAAACTTACAGCTTTAGCAGCTTCAGCTTCAATTAATAATGTAGCTGTTGCAGTATATTTAGGAATTAGAGTTAAAGAAATCATTATACTAAGGAGTGTAATAACTATAGCAAAACTTAAAACTTTCCATTTAGTACGTGCGATAACTTTAAGGTATGTTCTCAAATCAATAATTTCTTCGTTACTAAATTTTTCCGGTGCTTTATTCATTTTTTAGTGCCTATAAACTGCTTAAAACAAGCGTTGCTCTATTTTTATTGTATCGCCTGCTGCAATTTGGCTATTAAGGGTGCCTTTTTGTTGCTGCTGCTTAGTTTGCTCTTTAAAAATATAAATTTTATCAGTTGATGCTCGCTCAGTTAAACCACCCGCTAATGCAACGGCTTGGTTAACTGTCATAGCTGGCTGGTAAGGGTAAGCACCAGGAGATTTAACCTCCCCATGAATATAAAAGGGCCTATACTCAACAACCTGAACATATACACTTGGGGTTTTTAAATAATCAGGCTGTAAGCCATTAGCAATGGACTTTTCGACCTCAAAGGTAGTTAGCCCGGCAAGTTTAAGTGCCCCTAAAAATGGATAATTAACCTCACCACTATTACCTAGCAATGCAGTTACCTCTAAATCGGGCTCGCCAAATACTTTTATTTCTACTTTGTCACCTGGGCCCAACACATAGTCTTGCGCCGTTTGTGCAAAACAAGTTGCGCTTAAAAATAAGCAAGCAGCACTAAAAAAAAGTTTACAATTCATTAATTAGCCTTTAAAGCAAACGTAAAGTTAACACCCACTATTACTCGATCAAACTCAATTAATGGCTGATTCGAATTTTTATCAATAAAGTCAACATAGGTCGAAATTAAACCAAAGTTATTAGCTTGGTAATTTAAGCCAAGCCGAGCGCTTTTTGTTTTATCGTTACGGCCAATATCGCCAGTGTATTGCTCATCTATGTAGCTCACACTTGCTACAGAAGCTAAATAGTCGCTCCAATCGTGTTTCCATTTAACACCATAGGTGCTTTCTTTAATGTAATCGCCTTCAAGCAGTGGATCTGTTGCCGCTCTACTGGTTGTAAAATCAAATGTAGAGTAAGTTAAAGGTTGCCAAGTAATGCCAGCCTCCCAGCTTAAGCCACTAAAGCTCTCACGCTGATTATCGTCAAAGTCTTTGTTTTGATAACCAAGTTTAAATGTGCCAGAGGTAAGCGACGTTGCTTCCCACTCCATACCAAAAAGCACTTTAATATCGTCAGAATTACGTGAAACACCACTAGACTCTAAAACGTCGTATCGGAAGTCATCGCGGGTTACTTCAACAAACATACGTGTTGCAGCTTGCGTGTTGTAATACCCTTTTGCACCAACTAAAGTTTTATCGTAATCACGATATTGTGATGTAGCTCTAAAATTTTGATATTTTTTACTGTAAAAACCAGAAACCAACTCTAATTGTGCCTTAGATGTTTGCGAACCAAACTGATAAGTACCAGTAATATCTTGTTGTTGATACTTTATTAGCTCATCAACAATATCACCCAAGCCCTGCGTTAAACCAGTACCTCGTGGCTCATACAGCCAATCAGCAGTACCGTTAATATCAAAAACGTGTCGGCTGGTAAGCTCTTTATGCACACCGGCACCCAAGTTAACTTGAGTAAAGTTATCAACAGAATCTTTATTATATAAAGAGCTACTGGTACCAACGTTTAATTTGTAGCTATCGGGGCCATCGTCTATTACCGCTGCAACACCTGGTGAAATAGTCCAAATTACACGCGACTCTTCGTCGGTTGGTGTATTAAAAACATTGTCGTTAACGCTTAATCCCGTTTGCAAAACTGGGGTAATTTCGGCACCATCTTTGGTCATAAAGCTGCCTGGCGTAAATTCGGCCGATGCTGGAGCAGACAACGTTGCCGACAGTAAAACTACAGCACAAGGTATAACTGATTTTTTAGTATGCATTTGCATTTTTAAATCCCTTAAAAATTGTCATAAAAATAATTTTAACATCTAACCATAAAGACCAATGCTTTATGTAATGTAAATCGTATTCAACACGTTTTTCCATTTTATCAAGCGTATCGGTTTCGCCGCGCCAGCCATTAATTTGTGCCCAACCGGTTATGCCTGGTTTAGCTTTATGCCTAAACATGTAAAATTCAACTTTTTTACGATACTCTTCGTTGTGAGCAACGGCGTGTGGGCGTGGCCCTACTATTGACATATCGCCTTTTAACACGTTTATAAATTGCGGTAATTCATCAAGGCTAGTACGGCGCAAAAAACCACCCAACTTTGTAATACGGGAATCGTTTTTGGTGGCTTGAGTGACCACTGCACTATTTTCGGTTACCGACATTGAACGGAACTTCCATACTTTAATTTTACGCCCATCAAGCCCATATCGGTCTTGCTTAAAAATTACAGGCCCTTTAGAAGTAAACTTAACAGCAAACGCTATAGCAATAAGCATAGGAGATATAAGCAGTAAAATAATTGACGATACTATTATGTCTTCGGTGCGTTTAATAAACTCACGAGCACCAATAAAAGGAGATTCAAAAACACTTAGCGTGTCTACATCGCCAACGTGTTCAACACGGGCATGTATTAAGTTTGAGAGTAAAAAATCAGGTATAAAGTGTACGTCTACCGTGGTGTCGCCAAGTTGCAGTAACAAATCGGCTATACGCTTATCGGCCTTCATTGGGAGTGCTATATAGAGTATGTCAATTTTGCCTTCGCGGGCAGCGCATATAGCATTTTGAATAGTTCCGGATATTTCGTACGTTTTTACATTATTAAATAAACGCTCTGGTTTACGGTCGTCAAAAAAACCCAAAAACTTAAAACCAAGCTCATCGTTTTTTTCTATCTCGTCATACAAGTAAACCGCGGACTCTGTAGCTCCTACTATAGCAACGTTGCGTAAGTTCATTCCTAAACTACGGCGATTCCGTTTATATAATTGCACTCCAAAGCGCCATATATATAAATAAACCACACTAAGTAAAAACCACAAACCTAAGCCAATACGCGAAAGCGATTCAGTAAACTTAAACATAAAAGATATGACGAATAGAATACTGAAGGCAACAAATAAAGAGCCCCAAGCACATAAAACCATGGTTTTAAATTTACCAGCACGCCAAGAGCGATAAGCAGAAAATATTTCGGCGCAGTATAAAAAGCTTAGAGCAACGGTTAAAACCGCCACCATATAATGAGCTGTCAGTTCAAAACTATAAAAAAGTGCAGAGCATTGAAAGGCTAAAAATAAAGCAAATATATCGAATAAACGATAAAAACTAGCATCGGATGAGCTATTAGGCTTAAACGTCCTTGACGACTTCATACTTTTAGTCCCTAAGTAAAGTACAGTGAATAAATTTCCACATAGATATAAATTAATATTAACGTATTACTTATCTGTATTCAATAATGCCGCTTTTAAAAACTTAAATTAGTGTAACAGTCCGCAACCAAATTAACCTACGATTAATAAAATATAAACAAATATAAACATTTAAATTTTGTTTATATTTAAACTACAAAAACAAACTTTTAACATAAGTCCATATACCTAATGAAAAACCTTCAAACAGGTTTATACCTAAAGCCGATTTTAATAAATAAATAAATAATAACACTATAAAAAAACCTAAAGTCACTACAGTGGCTTGGGCTATGGCAGAGGCTTTTTTTTCGGTAGCACTTAATTGCCGCCTATTTCGACCCGCTAATAATACAAAGTAATATCTGTACTTAAATAATCTAACAACACCTCTGCAATCTACGGCATGAGTCCCCCACTGCCTAGCGCCAATGGCTATTTTTAGGTGAGATAATTGTTCTTCAGTAAAACTTTGCTGAACCTCTTCAGGCATCCTATTAAGTAAATTTCGTATTGATGGATCATGTTTAATATTACTCAAGCGTTGCCCTTAATATTACTATTAGTTTTGAAATCAGTTGTCTCTAGTAAGAATGTTATTTTTTATTAAATAGACGTTTAAAATATAAGTTAATATTCAGCTCAACAAAAATGTACACAAAGTGGCCAATAATAATAGACACAGATGTAAGTATAAATAAGTACACTTCTTTATTTGCTGTAGGAAAAAAGTACATAACCAGCTTGTTAAGAATTACCAATGAGAAAGCATGTGATAGATACAATGAATAAGAAGAGTCACCGAGCTTGAAAAGTAGCTTTTTCGTTCTTTTTAATAAATCTTTAGAATTTATAATCCGATCCAAAACAAGAGAGCCATGAAATAAAAACCACATTGGCAAACCATATACACAAGCTTTTGATTCGAGAGAACAAGTAAAAAAAACTATCAATATGAATAGAAGTAACAAAAAATCATATTTGATCGATAAGTTATTTTTAAAAATATTATAAGATATAACTCCCATAGCAAATTCAAGCAAGTAACTATCAAAGTAAAAATTTGCATCTAAAATCATTCCTAGCATAGGTAAGAGAATTAATGGGATAAATACGAGATTTCGTTTTATAAAAAAGAGTGAAAACAAAGCAAATATAAAATAAAAATAAAACTCATAGCTCAATGTCCACCCATTTCGTACTAAATATTTATCCTCTGTAGGCAGCAAAAAAAATGATTTAAAGACCACGGTTTCACCACCACTACTATTAACCAGATCTGGTAAAACTATAAAAATGACCAATGCTAATAAGGTAAAAAACCAATAAAGTGGGATTATTCTCAAAATACGAGATTTTAAAAATTTAACTGCAGAAAAACTATGCTTGTCTGTTGAAAAGCATATTATAAATCCTGAAATAATGAAAAAAAGATCAACTCCAGCTTGCCCAAAACTAAAAACTTCAGCATCTGGTAAGTTATTTTGTACTGATTTTATAGTTGAATGATAGTAAACAACTAAAATAGCAGCAATTCCTCTTAAGTATTGAATTGAATTAATCATGATTTAAAAACATATTAGGATTTAGGAAAGGCATAAAAAAAACCAACATAACAGCTTGGCCTACCGCCATAAAAGTTACAACAAATATACAGTAAGCATAAAATAAAAATAACTCCTTGTAATATCGACCACTTTTGTAACATGAATACATAGTATAAAAAGACCAGGTCAATAAAAATAACAATCCTATTGCTCCATATTGAACAAGCATATCAAGGTAAAAATTATGCGCACCATTTATTAAACGTTCGTCCCAATAATAGTCAAACATATAGTAAGTAATTTGGTCAGAACCTACTCCCAATAGTGGATGTTCGCTAATTATTTGATATGCATTAACAAGTAAGTTTTCTCGGTGAACATTGGAAGTGTAAAGTGCGATCCCTTCATCTAAAAAGTTACTTTGATAAATTTTATAATCAATATAAGCAGAAATATCAAAAAGATACAGCATACTTCCAGCAATTAAAAAACCACTCAACAGCAATAGTTTCATTTCTCCTAGACTAGGTTTAACTTTTATTAATTTTATAACACCTAATAAAATAAAAATTAAAATTACGCCAAATATTCCTTTACGCTCCATAGACATAAAAAGAGGTATCAGGCTTATTAAAAACACTTTAAAAGCTTGGCGGTCAGAAAACATACTCGATTTTAATAATAAAAGTAAAGAGAGCAAGCCAAATGCATATTTTCCATCATTAGCTGATTTATAACGCGTTAAATTTCCTTCAGAAAAATGGTAAAGCATGGTATATGTTGCAGATATAATTAAAAAAACAATTGTTAACTCAAGAAATAGTCGACTATTTTTCTTTGCATATGATGAAGCAATTATAAAATACGTCATTATCCATAAAAGCTGTATACACTCCTTTATTGAAGACGACAGATTTTCATTATACACCCCATTAGTTAAAATATAGCCAATATATAACCATACTGGTATAATTTTTACCTGAGCAAAATTATAAAAAACTTTTGGTGTAGTTAATAATTTAATTGCAACTAATGTTAATAACAGCAAGTCAGAAAGGCGTACTAGAGCGCCAAAAACCCCGTATCTAAACATGGATAAGTATAATGGGAAAATTGAACAAACAATTATAAAACTAATCATTTCTGTTCTAGAATACTTGAAGTTAAAAAGCTGCATTAGTTTAGTTCCATTAAACTAGCGTACACTTTTGAATGCTCTATAGCGGTTTGTTGAATCGAAAACTTTTTAGCACGTACTATAGACAACTGAGAAATATGACTAAATAGCTCAGCGTCATTTACCAAGCCTTCAATTTTAGATGCAAGGCCCTTTTTATCTCCTACGTCAAATAATGAGTTCTGATCAACAACGTGATTTAAACCTTCAACATTAGTAGCAAATGTAGGTAATCCTGCTGCCATAGCTTCGACTACTGCAATGCCAAACCCTTCCCAGTGGGAAGATTGTACATATACATCTAGTGAATCTAAAAAAGTGGGTATGTCGTTAACTTGGCCTAAAAATTTAACTTTATTACTTACACCTAAGCTTAAAGCGTAAGCTTCATACTCAGACCTTAGTTCGCCATCGCCAGCTAAATTAAGTACAAACCGATCATCTAGCAGAGTCATTAATTCTAATAAGGTTTTAATATCTTTTTGCGGAGCAAAACGACCAACCATACCTATGTTAATTACTTTAGCGTCAGCACTTAGTGTTTTAGGCATTTGAGAAAACCGCTCTAAATTAACGCCATTATTTATAACATAAGCTTTTGAGTTGCTTGCTTTAATGCTTTCTAAAAATTTAGTTTTAACGCCTTCCGATATACAAATTATTTTTTTAAATTTTCTATAAATAATACTTTCAAGCGTTTTTATAAAAGGTATATCGCGGCGCCTATAATGTGGGTTATGCTCTGTAACTATTGTTGGAGTATTCGTAAAATACGCAATATAAATTGACGGGTACAAATGGGTGTGCACTAAATCTGCAGCATTCAAGCGTTTTATAACGCCTAAAAAGCCTAAGTCACGCTTATGAAATACCTCTACCCCTAAAGCTTTTAACTCATCAACGTATTCGTTTTTACCACGTGTTAAAATCACTTCAAACTTAAAGTCACTGTTTTGTAGCGTCATTAAATCAACAAGCAAGCGCTGCACACCGCCTAAACGCTGTAAGTCATTGGTAATGTGTACTATTTTTTGCATTTTTATAGCTTCCTTGCCCAAGTATCATCACATAAATTATCGCAGTACATGTTTATATCAATTACATCTTTAATAACCTCACAAGGTGCACCAACAACAACTTTATTACTGTCGATGCTTTTTACTGCTACAGCGCCTGCACCCAAAACAGAATTATCTCCAACGCAAATATCTCCAACTAAATTTACATTAGGTCCTACATAAACGTTATTACCAATTGTTGCAGACTTACCATTATGTATTGCACCAATAGATACAAACTGTAGCAAACTGCAGTTGTTTCCTATTGTTGCTTGAGAGTTAACAACAATATTACCGTGGGGTATGTACAAACCGTAGCCTATAGCTACATTATAATTTAGCTGTATATTAACTTTTTTCCCCAAGCCTGCTTTAAATAATCTAAATATAAACGATAATAAAAAATTATTTGATTTAGACATCCTTAAATAAACTTGAAATCTAAAATAACTGTTACTTAGTAAAAATTTAATAAATGTTTTTTTGTTTGTTTTTTTAGTATATCTGTATAAGTCAGACTTAACTAAAAATTTTATTTGCGATAAATTCATTAAAGAAACCTTCCCACATAACAAATAGAACTAGAAGCTGTAAATTTAAGCTTTGCTACCAGCGAATTATTGTATTTGTTAAAAGTATCTTTAAAAGCTCCGTTTATGTGTTTACAGTGTTTAAAAAACAATTTTCGATCTAGGCGGTCTTTAATCGTATATCCTTTTAAACTCACTAGCAGAGAGTATCTTGCAACTTGAGCAACAACCTCTTCTTTATCATCAAAGCTATTTAATGTTGCTTTAACTGCGTTCGTCATATTAAGTAATAAATTAGAGTACGATGATGTTCTACTACTTGTAGTAGAACCTGATCTTTTTCGATAATAAACAAGAGTATTAGAAAGCCTCAAAATTGATTCAGCCATAGAAAATGCATAAATATTGTAATAAATATCTTCATAAATTACATCCTCAGGAAATTTAAGACCTTTGAGCATTTCTTTTTTATATAACCGTGTCCAAACAAAAAAGCCGGTATCAAATAACGCTGTATTCGTGGATTCACTCTCAATAACTGCATTACTAGCACTTAACGGTAAAGCAGAGCTAAACTCTTCAAAAGCGAATTCAATTATATCCTTTGCTCCATCTGCTACATAAGATGAGAGTACGTCCCAATAATTGGAGGCAATTGCATCGTCAGAATCTATAAAACCAATGTACTCACCTTTTGCAATGAGCAAAGCGGCATTGCGAGCAGCAGCTTGGCCTTTATTAATCGGTTGCTTAATTATTGTTGAATTAAATTTTATGACTGATTTATGCTCTAAAATAAAACTTTCGCACAGGCTTATTGAATTTTCAGGGCAGCAGTCGTCAACAAAAATAACTTCTACCTGCTCGCTATTAACACCTTGCAGCAAGCTTTTCATTAAATCAGGTATAAATTCAGCCACTTTATAAACAGGGCATATAAGTGATAATTTAATAGGCATATTAATTGGTTACACCACTTTTCATTACACCATATTCTTTTGCGTAGCTTTCCAGCATTACAGGTAGCGAGTATTTTTGTTTATACAGTTCATAAGCAGCATCACCATGTGACACTGTTTTAGCCTTATTATTAATGTATTCACTCATAGCAATAGCCATTGTAGATGCATCACGAATAGGGATTAAATAGCCAGATTCGCCTTCAATTATTAGCTCAGAGCAGCCACCAACATCAGAAGCAATTACCGCTTTTTTACAAGCCATTGCTTCAATAATACTTCGTGGTAAGCCTTCCCAAAAGCTAGAGAGTATAAATACATCAGCTTGAGTTAGTTTTTCGGCAAAGTTATCAACCACACCACAAAACTTTATTACCCCTTCGGGAAAGTGAGCAAACAACTGCTTTACTTTAGCTTCGTACTGGCCATCGCCGTATATACTTAAAGTAAAGGGTTTACCTTGGCTTAATAAAGAGCTACACGCTTGAGCGAGCGTAGTGTAGTCTTTTTGATCTTCAAAACGAGCTGCGGTAATAAAATTAACGGGCTTGTCGGTTAGCTCCCACGTATCGTTAAATTTACCAAGCATACCGTTACGTATCACTAACAACTTTTTGTCGGGCACGCCTATTCGTAAATACTCGTTTTTATCAAACTCGCAAACGCCTATAATTTTTGAAGGTAAATATGATAGCAACTTTTCAAGTCGCTCATATTTTTTAAAGCCTTTATTTTCGGGTGTATTAACAAAAGGCACACCATGAGGTACATAATAAGAGCGCTTAAAAGTAAGCATTGTAGCTATACGCCCAAGCGCACCTATTTTAGCCGTATGCCAAGAACAAACTTGCGGATTTTCCGATATAATAAGCCATATTAATTTTAACAATGACCAAATATCGCTTAGCGGGCTTAAGTCTCTTTTTAAATTAGTTAAAGCATGCACTTTAAAACCAGCTGCTCGCAATTTAGTTATCGCATCACCGTCGCCACCTAGTGCATATACAACCTCTGCACCTTCGTCTCTAAACTTTTCGCCAATTTGGCAAATATGTTTAAATGAACCAGATACAATAGTATCCGAACGCGTCATCCCTATTAAAACCTTCATCTATGAAGCTCCAAGTAATTTTTTATAAAGCTTTACGTATTCTTTTGCTATTACATCTACTGTAAAGTTAGATGTAATCAACTGCTCAGAAAAAGCTTGCACTTCGCCATTATTTTTATAATGTAATGCAATGCCATCTTCTGTGCTTTTAGCAATTTCAACTGCACTAAAACCTGTAGCAATATAACCGTTTTTATCTGTGAAAATAGCATCACTAGCCCCACTTACAGGTGTAGACACTAATACCTTTCCAGCTAATAAAGCCTCAAGTAATGAGTTCGAAAATCCTTCAGCCTCAGAGGCATTAACAAAAATATCAAATTGCTTAATAAAGTTTACCGGGTCGTCAACCTCACCATAAAATGTTATTTTGTGTTGCAGGTTATTTGCTTCAATATATTTTTTTGCTGCAGGTAGTACACTACCACTACCTATTAAATGAAAATGCACTTGATCATGCTTTTTAATAAGCAATGCAAACGTCTCCATTAATACATCTACTTTTTTAATTTGCTCTAATCTGCCATGATAAAAAAGATTTATTACAGAATCATTTTTATCATTTAAAACTGGGCTATCAGTATTAATTAAGCTTTTATCAATACTGTTAGGTATATTAATAATATTTTTAAAGCCAAACTCTTTACAGTTTAGTGCGATCACGCCAGATATCGCGACTACAGTAGGCTCAGTTTTTAATACAAAATTAGCCATTATTGGCCCAATTACTTTTTTAGCTTTTAATGCTTTGAAATCCATGAACTGGTTAGAGTTACCTACCTTAATTAATATTGGCTTTTTAAATATACGTGCCAAGCAACACCCTACAAAGGCACCAAATTTACCTTGATGACAATGTATTACATCAAAGCTTTTATTATTAAACATACCCCAAATTAATACACGCATTAACCAATATACCGAAAATGGCAACCAGCGACCAAGTAAGTCAGGTGCTATTGGCGAATATAAACGCGTTACAGGCACATCGTTCATCACCTCATTTGCTTTACCTTTAAACTTTTGGCGTGATGTTAATATATGTACACTAACACCTTCAGTTTGAATTCCTTTAGAGACTCGCCCGCATTGCTTTTCAGCACCACCAAATACATCCGGCATGTATTGGCATGTAAGCATTAAAATTTTCATTTAGATATATATTCCCTTAATCTAATGTTGATGTTTTTTTCGATAATATTATAAATAAAACAGCCAAATAGCACACTAATTAAATTAATACCAAACCAAGTAATTACTATTGGTATATGTTGTATTTGAGGGATTAAATTTCGCCCCAAAATGCCACTTATAATCATAATAGGAAACATATGAAATAAATATATTGAGTAAGAAGCATCACCTAAGTAAACAAATGACTTATGAATTTTCATATCTTTTATTGGTGTATAAAGTACTGCAACAATAAAAACAGATAATGCTATAGGTGCTCTTGATATTAAAGACGTGTACCCCCATAAACAGGGGGTTGTAAAGTACATAAATAACCATAAACACCCAAATATAACCACTACAAGCATAATAGTTTTCGATATCCTATAACCCGACAAGTATAGCTTCGCAAGCCAACCACCTATTACAAACTCAAATAAGACTGGATTTTTTAATAAGGTTATAATAGCTAAATTTAAATCAGTTAAATGTGCAAATATAGAAAGTATCATTATAAAAACAGTAATTACTTCTAACCTTTTTGACGCAGCAAGCAATAATGTGGGAGCAAATAACATATAAAATATAATTTCATAGTTTAAAGTCCAACCAACTTTCAGAAAAGGAACAATCGCCCCTTCGTAGACATGTGGAATCAATAATAATGAATAAAACACATGCAGCCCGTCAAACACAGCAGAAGATCCAGGCAATAAAGCTAATACACTCATAAAAAATATAGCGACAAACCAAATAGGATATATTCTGATAATTCTTTTTTTAAGATATAAACCTATATCATTTGTATTTGTTGTTGTATAAAAAATAATAAAGCCAGACAATATAAAAAAAACATCTACTCCTATTGCACCTAATTTTACAAATTGATTTTCTGCTAACCAAAAATAATGTTCTGCACCTAGCTCAACATGCCGTTTAATAACTACACCATGTCCATGGTAAATAACTACGATTATTGAGGCCCAGCCTCTTAGAAATTGAAGTATTAATAATTTCGTAAACTTCCCCTAGAAATCTATTTCGAACAGTTTTAAATCCGGCTATATAAAATAACTAGCGAATTTGCTAACAATTATTAGCATTTAAAATCAGTACATTATTAATAATTTATAAATGAAATTATAGAATAAAGCTATTCTCCAATCTATTAAAACTGCTTCTTCAACATTAGCACCAATTTACTGGCCCTAATATAGTCTAGAATTACAACATAGTCTTCATGAAAGAGAAATTTCATTGATAGAGCATATGTAAACAAACCGAATAATGAAAATAAAACCAATGATATAAATGGGTTGTACGTTAAATAATTACCCACGAAAAGATCAACCAAAAATAAAGAAAATAGCATTAAGCTAACAGACACAACTGCTGTTCTCATACTTAGAATTAAACTAAAGTAATTTTCATTTAATGCCTTTGATAATAAAAGTAAACCTAAAGAAGTTAAAATTATGGTTACAATTATTTCTGAAAGTACGATATAAAAAACCCCGTACTTAGATGTGGTATATAGTAATGCGAACAGTATGAAAAAGTGCATTACCCTTAATTTTACAAGAATCCCCCCTCTCTCTAAAACACTAAAAATAGGCTTAAACATATGAATATAAATTGATAAAGCACCTAGTATGCATAACATTTGCAAAGCCAAAGCAGAATCTTTCCATTCATCTTTAAATAAAACACTCAACAAATCAGTAGAAGTTATTGCCAAGCCACCAAAAATAGGAAATGACAAAATAGCCATCCATTTAATAAATGAAGATAAAGTTCCTTTAAACTCGCTCTTTTTTACTCTAGCTAAGCTAGGAATAGCAATAGCTGTAATTGGGCCTAATGTTAGTTTAACAACAAAATCTTGTAACTTAATTGCAAGCCTATAGAGGCCTAACGCAGCTGGACCTAGTACAGATGCAATAAATATATCTTTTAATTTATTTACTGCTACGTTAGTCAACCCTGCAACCAGTAATGGAATACCGACTCTAAGTTGCTCTTTTAAAATAGAGGTATTAATCAAAAAACTTGGTCGCCATTTAATTGAATTCCAAATAATGATTAACATAATAAACTCGTAGATAACTTTTTGAAATGCAAAAGCAAGCTCCGAAAGCTCTGTAAATGCAACAACCACTGCAATCAAACAAGATACTAAACTTGCTAAAAATGTGGCAAAAGCGATTTTTTTATACAAAAATTTTCTTTGCAATTGAGCATCAGGAACGCTACCTAATGAAAAAATTAAAGGTATGATAGACATTATTTGAATAACTAGCAGATATTTAGATATTTCAAAGTAGGATGTAAGAAGACAGGCTGAGTAGTAAAATGCAACACTTACTAAAATACCGATTAATAATGTACTATAAAAAGCATTATTTAATGCAACACTTACATTCTTCTTTCTATTAATTAAATTAGCTGATAGTCCTAAGCGAACTAATTGACAAAGTATCTCAGAAAAAATCAGGCCTATAGCGTATACACCAAAGAATTCTGGAGATAGTAAATATGTCATGCCACCAAAAAATAAAAAACCTATTATTTGCTGTGAGCTACTATTTAAAAAAGCCCATTTACTACTATTTATCGTTTTATTCATTATTTGTAAATTTTAATAACATTTTTTTTAAATTATATTTGCAATTTTCTATTGAGAGAAAGAAAGAAAAAAACAGATATACTTTTGACTGAATAACTTTTCCACTTTTATAAGCTACAGATTTATGCATTTTTATTATTGAGTATATGTATCGGATACTAAATGCTGAAATATGTTTTTGTATAAGTTTTTTATGATAGAAAATTTCTTTGTCGAAACCTTTATCTTCCGACAATGTTAGGTTTTGTTTGATAACTTCGACATCAGTGCCGACACAAACACCGCCAGCATCTGAGTGACGGATAACTAAATCTACATCCTCCATTCTACGAAATGACTCGTCAAAGCCACTTAGCCTATGAAGTGTAGATAATCGTGAAAATAAAACACACGTTCCAGCTGGATTCAAACTACTGTTATTAAATTTATCCCCTGAAATAAAAAAGTTTTTTAATATTTTACCTCCAACTATTTCAGGATATCCTAAAGGATTTTTGTGCTCGACAGAACCGTCGAAGTGTTTCTGTATTCTTCCCCCATAACATAGAACAAATTCATATTTTTGCTCTGCAATTAATAAGGTTTTTTTCTGCTCATAGTATCTTGAAGGTAACCATTCATCATCATCATCTAGAAAAGCTAGATACTCGCCATTTGCATTTTTTAGAATTTCATTTCGAGCACCAGCTACACCTTTATTTACTGGTAATTTAAAAAACGAAAAATTACTCAGATTGTTATTTGTAATATATTGCTCCACCAGTTTAGCTGTATCGTCACTTGATGCATCATCAACAATAATTACCTCATATTCGAAATCAATATCAGTTAAACTGCAAACACTATCGAGTGCTCGTGATATTGTGTCTTCAGCATTCCAGCAAGTTATACCTATTGTTAAGTTCACAGTTAACCCTTCTTACTATATTCTTTATACCAATCAACAAACTGCTGCATACCATATTCAATGTTTGTATTAGGTTTAAAGCCAACTTCTTTTTGTAGGCTATCTATATCTGCAAAAGTTGCTGGAACATCTCCTGCTTGCATTGGCATATAATTTTTGTCGGCTACTTTACCTGCTGCTTTTTCAATTGACTCAATAAAAGTCATAAGTGCGATAGGTTCGTTATTACCAATATTGAATACACGGTATGGTGCTTTACTGGACTCTGGCGAGGTATTGCTATTTGACTGGTCTCTTTTTGGAACTACGTCTTGAATGCGAATAATGCCCTCTACAATATCGTCTATGTAGGTAAAGTCGCGTTTCATTTTTCCGTTATTAAATACTTTAATTTCACGATTATTTAATATTGCATCAGTAAATAAGTAAGGGGCCATATCTGGGCGACCCCAAGGGCCATACACTGTAAAAAAGCGCAGCCCTGTTGTTGGCAGGTCGTATAGGTGGCTATAGCTATGCGCCATCAACTCATTTGATTTTTTAGTTGCTGCATACAGTGATACTGGGTGATCTACCGCATCGTCTGTCGAAAATGGCATTTTTTCGTTCATACCATAAACAGAGCTTGATGATGCATATACTAAATGCTGTACTTTATTGTGGCGACACCCTTCTAATATAGTAGCTGTGCCCACTAAATTAGAGTCAATGTATGCCATTGGATTTTCTATCGAGTAACGCACACCAGCTTGCGCTGCTAGGTGTATTACGCGGTCAAACTTTTCATCTTTAAATAAGTTTGCTATGCCGTCTCTGTCTGCTAAATCCATTTTTACAAAACGAAATTGAGTAAGGTGTTTAATACGCTCAAGTCTTGCATGTTTTAATGCCGGATCGTAATAGTCGTTTAGGTTATCTAGCCCTACTACTTCGTGGCCATCGTTACATAAGCGTTCAGCTACAAAGTTACCGATAAACCCTGCGGCACCAGTTACAAGATATTTCATTTGTAAGAATCCTTTAAATTTTCTTTATTTATTTATTTAATTTCAGGCACTGCTATTTTGGCTTTTAAATACTACCGTTAAATACAAATTAAATTTGGTTATGGTTTATACAAATAAGTTACGAAACTAGTTTTTTAACTGCTTTGGTAAACTCTTCACCCATATGGCTTGATTGCATTGCATATTCTACGTTGGCAAGCATATAGCCTAATTTAGAACCACAATCGTGTGACTGGCCTTTTAGATGGTACGCTTCAAGTGTTTCTAAGTGGCGTAATTGTAATAAGGCATCGGTAAGTTGTATTTCGCCACCTGCACCTGGTGGGGTGTACTCTAGTAAATCCCAAATAGTAGGCGATACAACATAACGGCCTGTAATAGCTAGGTTGCTTGGCGCTTCATCGGTATCTGGTTTTTCTACCATGTTTTTAATTGTTGCGTTTTCGCCCGCGTTAATTTTTATACCGGCTAGGTCAACCACACCATATTGGTGTACTTGCTCTTTTGGTACTGGCTCTACCATTACTTGGTTGTGGCCTGTTTTGTCGAAACGGTCGATCATTTGGCTTAAATTATCGGTTTTAGGATTTGATTTATATTTATCAATAATTACGTCTGGTAACATTACTGCAAATGGGTTGTTGCCTACTATTGGGCGCGCCGCTAAAACAGCATGGCCTAAACCAAGTGGAGCAGATTGACGAACCGAAATTACAGTTACGTCTTTTGGTACTATTGAGCGCACTTCTTCTAGCAGGCTACGCTTTACACGTGCTTCTAGTGTGGCTTCTAGCTCAAAGCTAGTATCAAAATGGTTTTCGATTGAGTTTTTTGAAGCGTGAGTAACAAGTATTATTTCTTTAATACCTGCTTGTACGGCTTCATTAACTACGTATTGAATAAGTGGTTTGTCTACTAGAGGCAGCATTTCTTTTGGAATGGCTTTTGTGGCTGGTAACATACGTGTTCCAAGGCCAGCTACAGGTAATACGGCTTTTAAAACTTTCACTTTAATTCCTTTCATTATTATTTTGTAAATATATAAAGAAGAAACTAAAGTTTACTTCCATATAACGTGCTTCACATACCTTGTGTTAGGATTATTATACACGCCATACTATTTGACTCAATAAATAAAACATCCTTTTAGGTTGTTTTTTTGTTAACTTTATGTTGCACCAAACTGGTCGGGTTGAGTCATATTGGGGCATCTCATTCTTTATGATGATCTACCTTTTTAAAAGTAATAATACTATACTGATTAATGTCGTTTATTAGGGATTACCAACTTAAGGAACATTTGTGCGCTTAGGGCTTTGCATTTTATTTATTGTCTCGTTTTTTGTATGCGCACAAGATATGCTTTTGTATTTGCGTAATAGCGATATTATTACCCGTGCACAGCAACAGTATGGCAACGAAGGTCATAAACGAATTAAAGATTGGCTTAACTTTATTGATGACTCGGCTGATGAAAGCGAATGGAAAAAAATTCACCTTGTTAACGATTTTTTTAATAAAAACATTAAATACAAAAGCGATGAAGATCTTTGGCAGCAAAAAGATTACTGGGCTACCCCACTAGAGAGTTTAGGTGTTGGTATGGGCGATTGCGAAGACTACGTTATTGCTAAATACTTTACGTTAATAGCGCTAGGTGTTCCTGAGGATAAAATTCGTTTAATGTATGTCCGACAGCGCACAGTAAACCAGCCCCACATGGTACTTATATATATAGAAGATCCAAACAGAATTCCCTTTGTTTTAGGTAACTTTAATACTAAACTGCTGCCTGCTAATAAACGCCCAGATTTAACGCCTATTTACAGTTTTAATGGTCAAGGGCTTTGGTTAGCAAAATCGAAAGGGTTAGGCAATAAGGTAAAAAATAGCCGTGGTGTGTCGGCTTGGAATACTATGCTAGAGCGAATTGAACAAGGTGAGCTTGCTCCTATTAAAAGTAACATTAAAGGAACTACCAGTTATGTCTCGACTTTTTAAAAATGGATTGAGTCTTAAAACCCAAGTTTACGGTTTAATAATCGTTATTTCGGTTGTTTCATTTGTGGTTAGGGTAGTTACAGATGTTGAAACCACCCGCGATTACTTACAAACCCAAATGGGAAGCCATGCCCAAGACACTGCTACTAGCTTAGGGCTTTCTATTTCGCCTTATTTAGAGCCAGAAAACCTAGTAATAGCAGAAACAATGGCTACCGCTATTTTTGATTCTGGTTACTACAAAGAAATTAAATTTACAAATTCACAAAGCCAAGTTGTATTTGATCTGGAAAATCCTAAGCGTGTTGAGTCTGTGCCTAATTGGTTTATTGCTTTAAGTAGTTTAAAAGCACCCACTATGCAGTCGGAACTAAATAATGGTTGGATTATGGCGGGTATACTTGAGGTTACAAGCCATACTGGACAGTCTTATGTAACGTTGTGGGAGCATACAAAACGCAGTTTTTATGGTTCTTTTTTAATACTAATTGCCTCGCTTGCAGTTGCCTTTTTAATATTACGTGAAGTATTTAAGCCTTTAAAAGCAGTTGAGCATCAAGCTCACCTTGTTACTCGTAAACGCTTTACATTAAACGAAGAAATACCTATTGCACGAGAGCTACGCACTGTAACTAAAGCTATAAACAATATGGTTATTAACTTACAAAGTACTTTTGATTCTTTAACTAAACAAACACAAGCCTTAACTGAAGAAGTTTATATTGATTCTTTAACTGGTTTAGGTAATCGAAAGTTGTTTGAAAATCACTTTAGCTCGGTTGTAGACACAATAACCACTGATGCTCCACTTACCGCAATGATGATTACTCTACCTTCACTTACAAATATAAACCAAAGTGTTAGCTATCAAGATGGTGACGCCCACGTAAAAGATGTAAGTGTTATTCTTACTAAAATTATTGGTAACCTTACTAACTCTAAAATATTTAGGTTAAACGGTAGTACTTTTATTGCGCTGATTCCTTACGATACGCAGTTTTTAAACAGAACCCGTTTAGAAATTACCGATGCTTTTAGTAAACAAAAAAATAGCTTACACGTTAATGGGTTTGCTAATTTTGCAATATTGGAAGTTAATAAAGGCTCGTCTATTGGTAGTGTATTATCAGCTTTAGATACAGGTAGTACTATTGGCGATACAATAGACACTAACAAAATAGATAAAGATACGCTATTTAGTGTTAATCAATGGCGTACACTTATTCAATCGATTATTGACTCTGGTGAGGTTAGCTTTTCGGTGCAGCCGGTTAAACGGGCTAACTCTCAAAACAAGCAGTGTTACTTTGAGGCCTTTGCCCACTTTACCCATGAAGGTGAAAAGGTAAATAATGGCCATTTATTTGCTATGGCCGAAAAGCTTAATTTAACCGAAGAGTTAGACAAAAAAATAATTCGTAACTTTGTAAACGTTAAAGAACAATACCCTGATGACGTATTTGCTTTAAACGTAAGTAAGGCGTCTTTATATTCTGCTGATTTTATACAATGGCTTACCCTTTATGCCCACACTAAACCTGTTATTAAAACTAATCTTATATTTGAGTTACATGAAATTAGTTTACTTTATAATGTACACATAGCCTCAAAACATATAGATGCAATTAAAGATATTGGTATTAATGTGTGTATAGAACACTTTGGAACGAGCTTAACGTCGTTTAGGTATTTACAAGGCCTTGATATTGAATATGTAAAAATTGATGGCAGTTATATTCAAGACTTGTTAGATAATTCTCAAAGCCAGTTTTTTATTCAAACCGTTAATAATATTTGTCATGGTTTTGGTATTAAAGTGTTGGCATGCTTAATTGAAAAGCCCGAAACATTAAAAATGCTTGAAAATTTAGGCTGTGATGGTGTACAAGGTAATTTAATTATGGAGCCTTCTAAAGTACTTACAGGCAAGAACCGTGATAACGTTAATAAAGAGTTTACTTTTTGCGCAGACACGCTAAAATTCTGTAATTAGATACTCACTTAAAGGGACACAAGATGAAATCGATTTTTTTAAAGAGTTTATTAATAGGTGCAATGGCTTTTACCGTTTCACCTGTTTACTCACAAGCAGATTCTGATGTTGTAGTACAATCTGACAGCCTTACTAATTTACTTAATATTTTAAATAATGCTCCGGATGATATTTCGTCTGAGGAACTACAAAATGAGTTAGTTGCTGCTATTGAGCAATTTTGCCAAAATATGGGTCCTATTGACCTCGATTCTCCTATTGCAAACGGTTCGTGTAGCGCTGAACAACTTGATATATTAATTAACGCAGTTGTTGCTTCTTTAGGTGCCGATAATGCGTTAATTTCTGACTTTTTAGCAGCCTTAGTAACTGCTGGTTCTGATAGTGATGCGGTAACTATTGCTGCAATTACTGCTGGTATAGATGCCACAGTTGCATCTGAAGCTACTGCTGCGGGTCCTACTGATGATATCCCAACTGCAGCTCCTCCTGTTGTTGTTTTACCAACAACTACTGTACCTCAAGGTACTGGTGGTACTGGTGGTGATGCTGGTATATCAGAAGTTGGTAACTAAGCACTCTTCTCAAATATAATACAAACGCAGCCTTTGGCTGCGTTTTTACTTTATGAGTTTAAATTGAACCGTTTTATATTTATTTTGCTATGTGCAATACTTTTTTTGCTGCCTATTCCTTTAGGTAGCTATCGCCCTTGGGCTATTTTGGCAATAGGTTTGTTGATTGGTGTTACTTTTTTAATTCATTTAATTAATAGCGCTATAAACAATAAGCAGCCCCTCTACCCTCCTTTATACTCCTGGCCTTTATTTGTTGCTCTTGGTGTTGTTGTTTTAATTTGCTTTATACAAATATTTAGCATTAGCCTTGACCCTTTTCAAACTAAACAAATGCTTATTAAAACAAGTTTTATGGTTTTATTTTGTTGGCTATTATTTATTTATTGTAATACTGAAAAGCGTATTAAAAATTTAATATATGCAATTATAAGTGCAGGCGTTTTTCAAGCTTTGTATGCCACTTATTTAAATTTGTCGCCCGATATTATTAGCCCACTATTTGGTTATAAGCATACCGACCGTGCTATTGGTACGTTTACTTACTCTAATTTTTTGGCTAACTTTTTAGCTTTATGTTTATGTTTGGGTATTGGTGTTTTAGTTAGCGAATTAAAGCGCTCTACTAGCGATTATAAACAAACATTAAAACAAACGCTTCGTGCGTGGACTGAGATACTTTTAAGCTCAAAAATAATTTTACGTATTTCGTTAATTATTATTATTGTTGCGTTAATTTTAACCCGAAGCCGTATGGGTAACTCTGCATTTTTTATTGCATTAATGGTTGTTAGCTTACTCGCGTTTTTTATTTACAGGCAAAAACCTAAAGCGTTTAAACTACTTATAGTTAGTTTTTTTATAATAGATTTAATTATTATTGGCGCTATATTTGATGTAGAAAAAGTTAAACAGCGTATTAGCGAAACCAGTATTTCATCAGAAACCCGCGACGAAGTTGTACGTGATTCAATACCACTCATTTTAGATAAGCCTTTGTTGGGCTCTGGTGGTGGGACATTTTATACTGCGTTTCCTGCGTATCAGTCTGAGCCGTATTCTGGTTACTACGATAATGCCCATAGCGATTACATACAGTTTGCAGTAGAGCTGGGTATACCCACTACAGCCGCACTGGGCTCACTTATACTTTATTGTTTATGGTTATGTATAGCGACTATGCAAAAGCGTAAAACAGCGCTGTTTCAGGGTGTTGCCTTTGGTTGTGCCATTGCAATTATAGATATGTTGCTGCATTCGTTGGTAGATTACTCTTTGCAAGCTGGAGCAAACTCGATGTTGTTTATGACTATTTTATGCTTGGCAATATTGAGTAGTAAGTTACCTGCGTCTAAACGAAGCCGAAAAGAGCATAGTTAAATACAAAGCCAAGTAATTACCAATATAGAGTGATTACAAGCTGGGCTTCTCACGCGAGCAAGCTCAGCGTCTACGCCAACAATTCACGGTTAACTTGAAAAACTCCGCTTTTTGGCGTGACAAGCAAAGCCTGTAATTAGTAATTTATGCACTAAGAGGTTATGAGGCGCTGCGCTTTTAGAGAAGAAAACAAACACCAAACACGTTTTTTATTGGTATTATGCCTTCTCATTTACTCCTCTTTAGCTTCTCTTTGTGAAAATAGATCTTTAGCTTATTTTTAAATAAATTAAGCGCTGCTTTCTTAACAACCTTACTCCGTTATAAGTAATTTATTCACTAAGAGGTTATGAGGCGCTGCGCTTTTAGAGAAGGGAATGAACATAAAACACAGTTTTGATTAACATTATGTCTTCTCCTTTACACCTCTTTCGTTTCTCTTTGTGCAAATAGATTTTTAATTGATTTATTGGTGAATGGATTAAATAATTTAAGCGTGGCTTTCGTAACAATCGTACCTGTTATAAGTGATTTTTTCACAAAGAGGTTAAGAGGCGCTACGCTTTTAGAGGAAGTAATAAAACCGAAACTATATCCTGATTGGCATTCTGTTTTCTCATTTACTCCTCTTTTGTTTCTCTTTGTGAAAATAGATCTTTAATTGATTTATTGGTGAATAGATTAAATAATTTAAGCGTGGCTTTCGTAACAATCGTACCTGTTATAAGTGATTTTTTCACAAAGAGGCTAAGAGGCGCTACGCTTTTAGAGGAAGTAATAAAGCAGAAACTATACTCTGAATAGCATTCTGCTTTCTCATTTACTCCTCTTTCGCTTCTCTTTGTGCAAATAGATCTTTAGCTGGTTTTTACTGTAACAGCAGCGCATGTAATTAGTGACTTTTTCACTAAGAGGTTAAGAGGCGCTGCGCTTTTAAAGAAGGAAATAAACACCGAAACTGTATTCTGATTGGTATTCTGTTTCCTCATTTACTCCTCTTTCGCTTCTCTTTGTGAAAATAGATCTTTAATTGATTTATTGGTGAATAGACTAAATAATTTAAGCATGGCTTTCGTAACAATCGTACCCGTTATAAGTGATTTTTTCACAAAGAGGTTAAGAGGCGCTACGCTTTTAGAGGAAGTAATAAAGCAGAAACTATATCCTGATTGGTATTGTGTTTTCTCATTTACTCCTCTTTCGTTTCTCTTTGTGCAAATAGTTCTTTAATTGATTTATTGGTGAATAGACTAAATAATTTAAGCGTGGCTTTCGTAACAATCGTACCCGTTATAAGTGATTTTTTCACTAAGAGGTTAAGAGGCGCTGCGCTTTTAGAGAAGGAAATAAACACCGAAACTGTATTCTGATTGGTATTGTGTCTTCTCATTTACTCCTCTTTCGCTTCTCTTTGTGCAAATAGTTCTTTAATTGATTTTATTAGTAAATAGCTCAACAAACGAGTGACAACTTAGTAAATAGCTTCATATAGCCTACAAGTATTCAATTTTATTATTTTATTTGTACTACACTTAAGTCTTATTTTAGAACTCTTTCTTAGTTGATTAAATGCTTGTAAATTAAGCAAAAGGATACCTATGGATACTGATACATTAACAAAAACAGTAATAGGTTGCGCTATAGAAGTACACAGGAATTTAGGCCCAGGGTTATTAGAATCAAGTTACGAAACTTGCTTAATATATGAATTAAGTAAAATTGGCTTATCTGCTAAAAACCAAGTTGAGCTGCCGATATATTATAAAGATCAATATATACATACAGGTTACCGGTTAGATATTTTATTACCTAATAAATTAATAATTGAACTGAAGGCGGTTGATAAGCTTCTTCCAATTCACTCTGCACAATTAATAACTTATATGAAACTTGCAGAAATAAGTACTGGTTTACTAATAAACTTCAATGTTCTAAAGCTAGTCGATGGCATAAAGCGCTTTAATTCATAAAAATTATTTACTTAGGTTTTAAGTCGTTATCCAAAGGGCTATAAGTAACTGTACATTAAATTTTTAAGCGATTTATTCACAAAGAAGTTATGCGGCGCTGCGCTTTTAGAGAAGAAAATAAAACCGAAAACATATCCTGAATAGCATTATTTTTTCTCATTTACTCCTCTTTCGCTTCTCTTTGTGCAAATAGATCTTTAGCTGATTTTTATAAATAAATTGAATAATTTTAAGCATTGCTTTGTAACAGCAGCGCCTGTAATTAGTGATTTTTTCACTAAGAGGTTAAGAGGCGCTACGCTTTTAGAGGAAGTAATAAAGCAGAAACTATATCCTGATTGGCATTCTGTTTTCTCATTTACTTCTCTTTCATTTCTCTTTGTGCAAATAGATCTTTAGCTGGTTTTTACTGTAACAGCAGCGCATGTAATTAGTGATTTTTTCCTAAGAGGTTAAGAGGCGCTACGCTTTTAGAGGTAGTAATAAAGCAGAAACTGTATTCTGATTGGTATTCTGTTTTCTCATTTACTTCTCTTTCGCTTCTCTTTGTGCAAATAGATCTTTAATTGATTTATTGGTAAATAGATTAAATAAATTAAGCGTTGCTTTCTTAACAACCTTACTCCGTATAAGTAATTTATTCACTAAGAGGCTAAGAGACGCTGCGCTTTTAGAGAAGAAATAAAACCGATAATATATCCTGATTGGCATTATGTTTTCTCATTTACTCCTCTTTCGTTTCTCTTTGTGCAAATAGATCTTTAATTTATTTAATTATTGATTAAGAATTACTGTTCTTCTAAATCGAACTCAGTTAAATGCCCTTCACCGTGTATAAGTTGATATCGGGCTAAATTCCCTTGCTCTAGTGTTATTAAACTAATAGCGGAGTCGCTTACTAAGTATTTTTGCCCTTCACCAATGGTTTGGTGTTTATCTACTTCCATGTGCCAGCGTTTGGTAAAAAAGTTCAATGGGCTTTTTGGGCCGTATAAAATTGAGTCGAGCTTATCGAGTATGTTTATTAACTTACGCGGGAACTCGTTTTTAATACCACTGGCGGTAAGTTGCCAAATTCGATTGGGGTGATCGCCAAAACGCTTTTGTACCGAAAAACAAAAGGAGTAATGTACGTCTCCCGATAAAATAAGCGTTTCGTTTGGGGTGTCGGTTCGTCTAAAGGTATCGAGTAGCTTTTTGGCTGATCCTTCGTGCGCCATCCAGTTTTCTACGTCAACCATGAGCGGTTGGCCACATATGTTAAACATGGCTTGAATGGCTTCTATTGATTTAACACCAAATACAGGGGCTGGCGATACAATAATAACCTGATCGTGGCTTAATAGGCTTTCTTCAAGCTCTGTTAAACGCTCCCAATCAAGTAGGCCTGAAGGCTCATTAAAGTTTTGCTCATTTCGCCAACGGTGCGTACGTGTATCTAGCACCACTACTTTTGGGGTTGTAGTTAACTCATAATGCCAAAAACTAAAATCGTTTAGTGGTTTATCAAATGCTTTAAACTGCCATAAATTATTAGCAGTACGGCTTTGCTTAAAAGGTGTTAGTAACTCGCCTGTTTTATTTAGTGCATCGTTCCCCATTCCTTGAAAAAGCCAATAACTAATTAAGCCGTTATTAATGATTCGTTTACTACTTGGATTTTCATTTATAGCTTGCTCCCACCCAGCGGTGAGGTTCCAATCATCAGTTACATCATGATCGTCAAACATCATTAATGTAGATACATTGGCAAACAATCGCTCTACTTCACTTAAGCCTTTTGCATAATCAATCAGTGCTGTTTTTTCAGCGTCAAAAATAGTTTTGTTTTGCTTGTTTTGACCTGAATACGTTGTGTTTTGTATATCAACGCATTGCCAAGCAGCAGCACTAAAATTTAATAAATAAAGTGCAATGTATTCTTCAAAATGGATAAGGTGATTGTAGGCTTTTACACTTGAAAAGTGAGGTTCGTCTTTTTTTAGCCAGTAACCAACACCTAACTTTGAGCGTTTTTGCCAAGGCGTTTTTGGTAAAAACAAATGGCGATTATAAAGTTGCTCATTTATATCATCCGGTAGCTCAATGGCAAGTGGTTGCTCTTTATAGATACCTAACGCTTTAATTAACTGATGAATAGCTAATAACATGGGGCCTGCTACGTCATCGGCATAAACTTGGTCACCGCTCAGTAATAGCAATTGTGCGCCTTGATTATTATTACCGCGCTGAGTATTTTGCCAGTGACTTGCAGACACTAAGCTGTCTTTTGCTGGGTGATGTGCATTACGGCATGAGCCATGCAAAATATCACTCAGTTTATCGGGGATTACAAATGCAGGCGTTGTTTGATTGCTATAGCACCAAGGCGATAAATCGATTGCTGTGTCGTCAATTACAAGCTCATAGCTTAATAAGCTATCTAGAGGGAGTTTGTTGTCTATTGGCTTTATAATAACGAAATGCAGGTATAAATGTTCGCCCAAAGAAACAGTATGTTGATCGCTATAACACTCAACATTTAATAAGTTTATTTGACAGTTTGCAGGCTTGGAGGTAGCAAACTGAATACAAACTCCAGTTTGCTCTGCACGGCGCACCATTGGCCCCATTAGTAAAATAGGAAGGTTTGCCGTGTGAGTAATCATGTATTTAGCCTTTAGCTGCTAATTTAAATAAAGAATAAAAGTTTTCGGTAGTCGCTTTAGCAAGTTCATTAAAGCTAATGCCTTTAAGTTCGCTAATGTAATAAGCAACATCTTCTACGTACGCTGGCTGATTTGTTTGCCCACGATACGGTACCGGTGCTAAATAAGGCGAGTCGGTTTCTATTAGTAATCTATCTAGCGGTATTTGCTTTACTACTTCTTTTAGCTCAATAGCATTTTTAAAGGTAACAATGCCCGAAATAGAAATATAAAAACCCATATCTATGGCTTTTTTTGCCATATCCCAATCTTCGGTAAAGCAATGTAATACACCACCGCAGTTTTCGGCCTTGTGCTCACGCATTAAATTAATGGTATCGCTGCGGGCATCACGAGTATGAATAATTAACGGCTTTTGTAATTCGTTAGCCACTTCAATATGCCCAACAAAGCTTGCTTGCTGCACTGCGTGGGTATCTTTTGAATAGTAGTAATCAAGACCCGTTTCACCAATAGCAACGACTTTGTCGTGTGAAGCTAAGTCGATTAGTTGCTGTTTATTAAGGGCGTCTTTTTGATCAAGTGGATGTACACCACATGAGGCTGAAACATCGTCGTAATGCTTAATTTTATCAAGCATGCTTGGAAACTGATCAAGCGTTACGCTTACACATAAAAAGTGCTCTATTTGCTTTGCACGCGCTTTATCAAGAACTTGGTCAAGGTTTAAGTCTAGTTTATCAAAATCAAGACGGTCTAAATGGCAATGAGAATCTACAATCACTATAAGGCCTGTATTATGTTCAGGGTTTAAATTTGTTCGTTTAATTTATTATGTTAACAATTAAAAGAACCCAATATAGGGCGGCGTTAATCTCAATGAAAAAACGACCCTATAACTACATGGTATATGTTTGATCGCCTGAGTTTAACATAGTCCCAAGCAGCTTTTCGATTTTAGCGTTTAGGTTTGTTTTATCATCTAAAAAACTAATACCAATACCTGGAGGATTAGAGCTTTGTGCACCTTGTGGCGTGATCCACGACACTTTACCTGTCACTACGTCATCTTCTAAGGCATCGGGCAAAGTGACTCTAAGCGCTAATGAATGCCCTGCTTCGTAACGCATATTAGTACGTACAAATAAGCCACCTTTTTTTAAGTAAGGCATATAACAGCGGTATAACTCGTCTAAATCGTCTATGTCTACTAGTAGTTCTTGCATGATTAATCCTTTTAAGAATTTCGCAATGTGTATGCTAATCGTGATACAGCAAGCGGTAAATTAAGGCCAAGTACTTGTGTGTTATTTTGTAAAAACTCGCCTAATGCATTTTGCGCACTTTGATAAGCGTCAAAACTCATGCCTTGCAGTAATTGCTGCTTTAGTTGCACGCTTAAAAACAAAGTAAATATACGAACAAGTTCAGGCTGTTTATTTATTATATCGACTAACGCTTTAAAATTATGACTTTGTTTAAACTCAGTTGCAAACTTATACAGTGTATCAATATTTTTTAGCTGGTCTTGCTGTTGCCAATGCTTTACTTGCAGCGGTTGGTTATAAAAAAGTGCTAACCAACTATAGTTAGGAATATCTAATGTCTCTAGCCATTGCTGAGCAAGTGCTGTATTAGTTATTTTTACGTCACTTTTAGCGCATCGACTTAAAATAGTTGCAGGGAGCTGTTCTGGTTGGCTTGTGGTTAATATTAAAAAGCGGCTATTAGTTGGCTCTTCAAGTGTTTTTAATAATGCGTTAGCTGCTGCTGTGGTCATTTTTTCGCAATTTTCGATTATCGCGACTTTATTGCCATTTTGCGCTGCAGAGTGATTCATAAAATCACTAATACCACGAATATCATCTACACCAATACTTTGCCCATCAACTTGCGTTAAACGCTTGTCGGGGTGAGTGCCAGCCTGGTTAAGTAAACAACTTTTACACTGTCCGCAAGGTTTTAGCATACTGTTTTGCGCAGCTACCTGCGTAGCTATATTTTGGCATAGCAAAGCATTCCCAAGCTCATCACTTAACTCAAACTTACCTACGCCAACAGGCCCACAAAATAATTGCGCATGATGAAAACGCTCTGCGCGATAACTTTTCGCTAAACGTGCTTGAGTATCATGTAGCCAAGGCAATGGCATATTATTTTAGGCCTTCAAAAAATGAATGCAGTACATTGGTAATATCGCGATGTACTTTATCAATACTTTGGTTTGCATCGACCGTTTTAATGGTGTTGTCGTCGTTAGCAAGTTCAACATAACGCATACGTGTACGCTGAAAAAACTCAATGGCTTCTTGTTCAATTCGGTCTAGCTCGCCACGTCCTTTTGCACGTTCAAGGCCTATCACTGGGTCAATATCAAGGTAAATAGTTAAATCAGGCTTTAAGCCCTTTAATACCATTGAAGAAAGCGAAGCTAATGTATTTGAGCTAATACCACGCCCACCACCTTGATACGCCTGTGACGATAAATCATGACGATCGGCAAGTACCCATTGGCCTTTATCAAGCGCTGGAGTAATAACATTGTGCATTAGCTGCGAGCGTGCTGCGTACATAATAAGCAACTCGGTTTCAAAGGCGATTTCTTCTTCATGCTCTGCTTTTACAAGCGTACGAAGCGATTCAGCCAGTGGCGTGCCGCCAGGTTCGCGGACATTAATAAAGTCTATTTTTTGTTTGTTTAAAAAGTCTTGGCATAACGAAATAGCGGTTGATTTACCCGCGCCTTCTAGCCCTTCTATTACTATAAATTTTGATTTCATAAAAACTTAATTCTTTTTATTTAATATATACGTTTTAACTGCCGCGTTATGCTGCTTTAACGTGGTTGAAAATTGGTGGCTACCATCGCCTTTTGATACAAAGTAAACGTATTCACTTTGCGGCGGATTAACTGCAGCTAAAATAGCGGCTTTAGATGGCATAGCAATCGGTGTTGGCGGTAAGCCATTAATACGATACGTATTGTAAGGCGTATAATCGCGCAAATCTTTACGTTTAATATCACCATCAAAGTCAGCGCCTAGCCCGTATATTACGGTAGGATCGGTTTGTAGGCGCATATTGGTGTTTAATCGGTTAACAAACGCTGATGCAATTAACGGACGCTCGCTGGCAAGGCCTGTTTCTTTTTCAATGATTGAAGCCATTATTAGTGCTTCGTATGCTGTTTTATAGGGTAAATTAGCGGCGCGCTGCTGCCAAGCATCATCTAATGTTTGCTGCATTTTTTGTGCTGCACGTTTTAATACACTGCTTGCAGTATCGTTATTATGATAATGGTAAGTGTCGGGGAATAACCAGCCTTCTAAGTGCGTGTCATTACCCAGTATTTGAGTACTTAGTTCGTCAATTTTTAAATCGTTTTGTAAATTATCAGCTTTTTTAATAGCACTTAGTACTTCACGTAAGTTTTGCCCTTCAATTATGGTAAAACTAAAACTAATTTGCTGACCTTGGTTAATTTTTTTTACGTTGTTAATAACGCTATCGGCTGTTAGCTCGTAAAGCCCCGCTTTTAAGTCGGTAAGTGTGGGATCTAATTTGGCAATTACCTGATAACGCCAACAACTTTCTACCCAGTTTTTAGCTTGCCATTGTTGGCATAACTTATTAAAGCCAGTGCCATGCTTAACTTCAAATTGTGTGTTTTGTGCTACCTTTAACGAGCTATTTATTGTTGCTTGTAATTGCTGGTAACCAACAGCAGTGGTTATAACAGCTAAAAAAAGTACCGATAAAATAACTTTTAACACTCAGCCTCCTTGGCTAATAATTTAGTTAGTAATGCGTGGCTGTCGTCTGTATTAAATACCTGTTGCTCAATACGTTTTACAGGTACTGCTCCCATTAAGCTATTACACACAAATACGGCGTCTGCTTGGGTTAAGTCTTCTACTTTCACGCGTTTAAATTCAACAGGCAATTTATCACATAACGATTGTAGATAAACGCCCTTAATTCCGCACTCATCAAGCAATGGCGTAAACAAACGCTTATTTTTAATCGCAAAAATATTAGCTGCTGAAGCTTCAATTACATTATTATTATAATCAAGCACTAACACATCGTCGCAGTTTTGCGTTTGCATTGCTTTTTTAACTAGTACTTGCTCAAGCCGGTTTAGTGTTTTAAGACCCGCTAAATAAGGCTGTGCTGCTAATTTGATTGGGCTTATTTCTAGATTTACACCCTTTTTAACAAGCGCTTCGTAATTACTAGGGTAATCTAATATGCTCAATAAAATAGTAATATTACACTCACTTGGCAGCCCATAACCACGCCCGCCTTCGCCTCGCGTTACAAGTATTTTAAGCACGTTGAGTGGTGCAGCTTTTATATGCAAAGCAATTTGATTTTCAAGGCTATTAAAATCTAGCTCAGGAAAACCTAGGCGCTGTGCGCATTCAATCAAACGCGCTTTATGATGAGCCCAATACTGTACTTGCCCATTAACAACTTTAGCCGTTGTAAAAAAGCCGTCACCGTAATTTAAGCCTCTGTCACGCGTGCTTAAAGTGCTGTTTTGATCTACTGCTATTATTGTTTGCATTTTATTTGGCATATAAAAAAAGCCCAGTTAAACAACTGAGCTCTTATAATTTGATTCGTTGTTAAAAAAGATTATACCTTTTTAAATAGCAACGAGCCATTAGTACCACCAAAACCGAACGAGTTACACAGTGCAAAGTCTAACTTTGCATCACGTGCAGTGTGAGCAATATAATCTAAGTCACACCCTTCGTCTGGGTTATCAAGGTTGATAGTTGGCGACACTTTTTGATCTGTCAGTGATAAAATCGAAATAATCGATTCAACCGAGCCTGCAGCACCTAACAAGTGACCCATCATCGATTTAGACGAGCCTACCATTACATCTTTAGCTGCATTACCAAAAATAGACTTAACAGCGGCAGTTTCTGCTTTATCGCCTGCATTTGTAGATGTACCGTGTGCGTTAATGTAACCAATTTGCTCAGCGTTTACTTGCGCATCATTTAGTGCGTTTTGCATTGCAAGGGCAGCACCCGCTCCATCTTCTGGTGGTGATGTCATGTGGTACGCATCGCCGCTCATACCAAAGCCTACAAGCTCAGCATAAATTTTAGCGCCACGCGCTTTAGCATGTTCGTACTCTTCAACTACAACAACACCTGCACCATCAGAAAGCACAAAGCCATCGCGGTCTTTATCCCAAGGGCGAGAAGCCGCTTGTGGATCGTCATTGCGGGTTGAAAGTGCACGTGCAGCATTAAAGCCACCCATACCAATTGGGGTACAGGCTTTTTCTGCACCGCCAGCAACCATTGCATCTGCATCACCGTAGGCAATCATGCGCGCGGCATGGCCAATATTATGCAAACCAGTAGTACAGGCAGTTACAATTGAAATATTTGGACCACGAAGTCCATGCATCATTGATAAGTGACCTGAGATCATATTAATAATGGTAGACGGCACATAAAATGGCGATAACTTGCGCGGACCACTATTTAATAGCTTAATGTGGTTTTCTTCGATAAGCGTTAAGCCACCAATACCAGAGCCTACAGCTACACCTATACGTGTTGCGTTTTGCTCAGTAATTTCAAGGCCTGAATCTTTAAAGGCTTGAACACCCGCTGCAATGCCGTACTGAATAAACAAGTCCATTTTTTTAGTATCTTTCGCTGACATGTATGCAGTTGCATCAAAGTCATTTATTAAACCAGCGAATTTAGTACCAAATTTTGATGTATCAAAGTGGGTTATTGTTTGAATGCCACTTTTGCCATCTAATAAGCCTTGCCAGGTTGATTGAACATCATTACCTAGCGGCGTCAACATTCCTAAGCCAGTTACGACGACTCGACGTTTAGCCACGGTTTGCCTCCAATAAGGGATATTTACAAGGGGATGATCATACCCAAGCTACCTCAAAGTGCTAGTCCCAAAATAGATTAAAAACGCATAACACAATCAAAATTAATTTTTAGCTAAAATTGAGCATTGAGGCTTAAGTTTTGAATCACGAACTTTGAGGTGGTTTGGATATAAAAAATTAAAGGCAGCGGATGCTGCCTTTAACGTGCGATTAATTACTCAGCGTGTGCTGTTACGTAATCGATAGCAGTTTGTACTGTAGTGATCTTCTCAGCTTCTTCATCTGGGATCTCAGTATCAAACTCTTCTTCAAGAGCCATTACTAGTTCAACAGTATCAAGAGAATCTGCACCTAGGTCATCTACGAAAGAAGATTCATTTTTAACTTCTTCTTCTTTAACACCTAGTTGTTCAATGATAATTTTCTTTACGCGTTCTTGGATATCGCTCATTCTTCTTTCCTTTATTAAAAACGCCGATGCGTTATTTTCAGATTGCCGCGTAGTTTACGCGGCATAATTCTCTGATTCAATGATTTGACCATAAATAATTGTCTGGTCAAACCTCTGAGTGTGTGTTTTGTCTTTTATCGCTTATTTTCGCAGCGATTTCAAGTATGTTTAAAGCAAGTTCACAAATAATTCAATGTTTTTGAGGTAACTTACTTAACTTTATTAGGTAACAATGTGGGTACAATGGTTATTAAACCATGTACATCGCGCCATTTACATGCAAAGTTTCACCTGATACGTACGCAGCAGCGTCAGATGCTAAATAACATACCGCAGCTGCAATTTCGTCTGGTTGGCCTAAACGCCCTGCTGGAACATTTGCAAGTGTTGCTGCTTTTTGCTCGTCAGTTAAATCATCAGTCATATCAGTTTGAATAAAACCAGGTGCTACTACGTTTACTGTAATACCACGTGATGCCACTTCGCGTGCAAGTGACTTAGAAAAACCAATTACGCCTGCTTTAGCCGCTGCATAATTTGCTTGCCCTGCATTACCCATAGTGCCCACTACTGAGCCAATATTGATAATACGACCTTTCTTTTTCTTCATCATTGGACGAAGTACCGCTTTAGATAAACGGAAAATCGAGCTTAAGTTAGTGTCGATTATATCGTCCCACTCAGTCTCTTTCATACGCATTAATAGGTTGTCACGTGTGATACCTGCGTTGTTTACAAGTACGTCAATATCGCCAAAATCTGCTTTTATTGCGGCAAGTGTCGCTTCAATAGATGCAGGATCAGTTACGTTTAATGCATAACCTTTACCATTGTCACCTAAGTACTCGCTGATTTTAGCAGCGCCTGACTCGCTTGTAGCAGTGCCTGCAACTTTTGCACCTTGCGCAACTAATGTTGTTGCAATTGCTTTACCAATACCACGGCTAGCGCCAGTAATTAGGACAATTTTGCCCTCTAAAGAAAATAAATTAGACATTTTATATACTCTTATTTAGCTGCAGCGATTGAAGCGGCATCGTTTACTGAGCCACAAACCATTGCTTTATCAATTCGTTTCGCAAGCCCTGTTAATACTTTACCAGGACCAAATTCGTAGCTTTGCGTTACATCTTGTGCAACCAAGGCTTGTACTGTTTCTGTCCAGCGAACTGGGCTGTATAGTTGACGTACTAGTGCATCTTTAATTGCATCAGCGGTCGATTCAGCTTTTACATCAACGTTATTAATTACATCACACTTAGGTGTATTAAATGTTAAAGCGGCCAAGTCTACCGCTAGCTTATCAGCAGCTGGCTTCATTAGTTCACAATGTGAAGGTACGCTAACCGAAAGTGGTAATGCGCGTTTAGCACCAGCATCTTTACATGCTTGTGATGCTCTATCTACTGCCGCTTTATGCCCTGCAATAACAACTTGACCAGGAGAATTGTAGTTAACTGGAGATACAACCTCACCTTGCGCTGAGGCAGCACATGCCGCTTTTATTTCTTCATCGCCTAAGCCAATAATCGCAGCCATTGAACCTACGCCTGCAGGTACAGCTTCTTGCATGTATAAACCACGGTTTTCAACAAGCTTAACAGCTTCACTCAAGCTTAGTACGTCGCTACATACTAGTGCTGAATATTCACCTAAGCTGTGCCCCGCCATAACAACGTCTGCATCTGGGTTTGCTGCAAGCCAATCACGGTAAATAGCAACACTTGCAGTTAATAATGCAGGTTGTGTACGATGAGTTTGATTTAATTTTTCTTCTGGGCCATTAAGAACTAGCTCTGCTAAGTCGTAACCCAGTGCATCTGATGCTTCTGCAAATGTTGCTTTAACAATGTCAGAACTCTCTAGTAGCTCTTGTAACATACCAACGCTTTGCGAGCCTTGACCTGGGAATAGAAGTGCAATTTTTTGTGCCATACTTTGCTCTTTTTAATTAAACAAATAAATAATGAAATACACGGCACATCAATTATTGATTAACCGCCGTGTCTTTAGAATGTGTTTTTTCGAAAATAGCGGCTATTTTATCAGGAAGTTGACGTTCAACCTCTTTTACCGCTTCATCAATTGCTGCTTGAAATGCTTTAGCTGACGCATTTCCATGACTTTTAACGACAATACCGCGCAATCCTACCAGAGAAGCACCGTTATACTGGTCGGGGTTCACCCTTTTATAGAGTTTTTTTATTATTGGACGCAATATAAACGCCATACATTTATACAAAAGGTGCTTTTCGAGCGCAGCTGTAAACTTATTCATAATAAGCTTGGCAATGCCTTCGCATGTTTTAAGCGCCACGTTACCCACAAACCCTTCGCATACAATAACATCAGCTTTGCCAGAAAAAATATCACTTCCTTCGCTATAACCAATGTAATTAATATGTGGGCTTTGCTGCATCAATTGTGCAGCTTGTTTAATGTCGTCGTGGCCTTTAATGTCCTCAGCGCCAATATTTAATAAGCTAACGCGAGGGTTATCGCAGCCAAGTGCTTGACCAGCAACTACAGAGCCCATAATGCCAAACTGATAGAGCATTTGCGCATCGCAATGCACATTAGCACCTAAGTCGAGTAAATATACTGGGTTTTGGCTTTCTGTAGGAACAGATGAAATGAGTGCGGCACGTTTAACACCTGGCAGCATTTTTAATACGTAGTGAGCCATAAAAAATAAAGCGCCGGTATTACCTGAGCTAACACACGCTTGTGCTTCGCCCGATTTAACTAAATCAAGGGCAACACGCATAGATGAATCTTTTTTTGAACGTACAGCAATTGCAGGTTCGCAGGCGTTAGTGACTATTTCACTACAGTGACGAATTATGAGTCTTGGATGAGATAAAGAATCGAGGGATTCGAGTTCTTTAGATATAACGTCTTCATTGCCACATAAAATGAGACTTAAATTGGCATGAGCGTTCACCGCATGAACGGCAGCAGGAATAGATGAACGGGGGCCGTAATCGCCCCCCATCATATCTAACGCTATGGTTAGATCTTTCAGCATATAAGTAATCTCTTATTTAGAAATTACTTGAACGCCTTTGTAGTAACCATCTGCAGTCACATGGTGACGACGATGAGTCTCACCAGATGTTTGATCTACAGTTAAAGTTGGACCACTGATCGCATCGTGTGAACGGCGCATGCCGCGTCTTGCACGAGACTTTTTGCTTTTTTGTACAGCCATAGTCTTCTCCTAAGAATCTTTCTTAAGTTGTTTCAAAATATCAAATGGATTAGGTTTATCATCTTCCGCCTTTAATACACCAAAGCTGGCAGGCTTTGCTGAATAACTGCATGAAGCTTCGTTGTGGGTAGCCACTAATGGAATTGCTAAAATTAGTTCGTCTTCAATTAAATCAAAAACGTTAACTTCACCATTTTCATCAAGTGCTACTTCGTCGTAGTCTTCAGGAAAAATATCTAACTCTGTATCTTCACCTACTGGTGAATATGCAAAGTCTTGAACCAAATCCAACCCTAAATCACCATTACAACGTTGACAAATGACAGTAACATGTGTGGACAAATTGCCTCTAATCACAGCGAAACCTTGATCATCGTTTTTGCAATGTATTTTTACCGCTATTTCACCTACTTCTTCCTGCACAACTTTCTCTAAACGAGTAAGTTTTTCAAGCGGTACAATTCCGTCATACTTTAAACGGTGCTGCGCTGCTTTGCCTGGATGAAGAGTGATGGGAATTTTCACCTTTTGCATAGGGGCTGCATCATATAGATAGTTAGTTTGTTAGTCAAAGTAAAAAACCATTTTTACTTGGTTTTTAACGTGTTTTACTCTCGGATCTGATTTATCCTAACTCAATCTGAATTATCGTAGGAAAACAGTCCATGAAGCTTCCACTCATTTTAGCGTCAAGCTCGCCTTTTAGGCAGTCTTTATTACAAAAATTTAATTTACCCTTTGATACGTTTTCACCCGACGTTGACGAATCAGCACTTGAATGCGAAACACCTACTGAACTGGTTAAGCGTTTAAGTGAGTTAAAAGCCTCAGCAGCTAATAAACACTTTAAAAAAGGGATAGCAATTGGATCAGACCAAGTCGCTGTGTTTAATAATCAAATTTTAGGTAAACCGCACAATAAACAAAATGCTCTAAAACAACTAAATTTATTTAGCGGTAATACTGTAACATTTTTAACTGGGCTTTGTGTTTACGATATTGTAACTGGAACAAAAAAAACCTGCGTAGAACCTTTTAATGTGACGTTTAAAACCCTAAGTGATGCACAAATTAGTGCTTATTGCGACGCAGAGCAGCCTTATAACTGTGCTGGCAGCTTTAAAAGTGAAGGGTTGGGTATCTGTTTATTTGAAAAACTAAGCGGAGACGATCCTAATAGCTTAATTGGATTACCATTAATTAAACTCAGCCAATTACTGGCTGAGTTTGGTATTGATGTGCTTACCGCTCAAAACAAGTTCTAATTAAATAAATTAGCCAAGCAAAACCTGTTGCAATTGCAGATAATTATCTACTGTTGCAACAGGGCTAAGCTTATTTAGCTGCTGTGCGTTATGTACACCCATTGTTACGCCAATTCTATCCATGCCTGCAGCTTTTGCCATTGTCATGTCTATTTGGGTATCACCAATCATTACAGCGTCTTGAGCACTTATGCCAAGTTCTTCAAGTAATTGATACAGCATATTTGGAGAGGGCTTAGACAGTGCGTCGTCGCTTGTACGTGTTGCACTAAAAAAATGTCTAAGTTGGCTTTGATCAAGCAAACGCTCTAATCCATCTCGACCTTTACCTGTTGCAACCGCTAAAACAATGCCTTGCTCTTTTAAGGCACCTAAAACGCTGACAACATTATCAAATACAGGAGTTGGCGTGGTATCAACACTATATTGGTGTTTATACCCTTTAATTAGCGCTTGATGCTGCGCGACATTATCGGGAAATAAAACATCAATTGCTTTTTCAAGCGACATACCAATAATATTTTTAATTGCTAAATCACTTGGTGACACTAAATTAAGTGACTCAGCACTACTACGAATACAGTTAACTATTTTAGTTACTGAATCCATAACGGTGCCATCCCAATCAAAAATGACGAGCTTATATTTTTTAATCGGCGTCACTGCAATCACTGTTTTGCGTCTCGTAATTTTAGTAATGTATTTTTAAGCGTTTTATCAAGGGGCGCTTCAATACGCATCGTTGTTTCGTTTTTAGGATGATAAAAACTTAAATCGTGTGCATGTAAGAATAAACGGTTTAACCCAACTTTACGCATAGATTCATCAAATCCCTGGTCACCGTATTTATCATCGCACGCGATAGGATGACCTTTACATTGCGTATGAACACGAATTTGGTGCGTACGTCCTGTAACAGGAGATGCTTGTACAAGTGAGCAATCGTTAAAACGTTCAAGTACTTTAAAACGCGTATGCGAAGGCTTCCCCTCAGTGTTATCTACACGTACTACGCGTTCACCCGATTTAAGTGTATTTTTACGCAGCCCTTCGGTAACGTTTTTAGTTTTAGAGTCCCACTGCCCTTCTACAAGTGCCCAGTAATTTTTTTCCATGGTTTTTTCACGAAGCTGTTCATGCAATGCTGTTAACACCGAACGGCGCTTTGCAATAAGTAAACAGCCCGATGTATCACGGTCAAGCCTGTGAACTAGCTCAAGATTGCGCTCTTCTGGGCGAAGCGCGCGCAGCGCTTCAATTAAACCATAACTTAAACCACTGCCACCATGAACAGCCATACCTGAAGGTTTATTTATGACGATAAGGTATTTATCTTCAAATAAAATATCGTTTTCTAGGCGAGTTACTTTGTCTAATTTTGATGGTACAAACTCTTCACGCTCAGCAACTCTGATAGGTGCAATACGCAGTACATCGTCAAGCTGTAGTTTATATACAGGCTTAATACGCTTTTTATTAACGCGTACCTCACCTTTGCGCAAAAGTTTATAAATAGCGCTTTTAGGCACCCCTTTTAAATGGGTAATAAGAAAGTTATCAATACGCTGACCTAAATGGTCTTCATTGATCGTGACATAAGTTACTTGTAAGTCGTTTTTTTCTGACATTGCCTAATCACTAATTTAAGTAAAATAATTTAGTTGCTAACACTGTAATAATAGTGGGATAATCAGCAGCGCAAATATTTAGTATTTGCAAATAACAACGGTGCTTTTTAACACATTAAAACATTCGTGATGCACATTCTGGGTAGCCGATCATACAGATCCGAGTTAAGTTTTCCAAAGCTTTTATGCCTCCTCAGTTAACACGTGCGATCAATTAACGGCAATGCGCGTAATATATTGCTGGTTAAGTTTGAACATGAAGCGATTTTTAATGTGCTAGAGAAAGCAATGAACAGATAATTTGTCTGATAGTGACGACGTAAAAAACGTCGTTCAGCACTAGCTCAATTATTGTAGTACCGTACAGCAGCTTATTTAGAATTAAAAAAATCTAATAAATAAGCGTTCATTAACATCGGCAGCGATTTTTGCTCTTAAAACGGATATTAGCGATACATCAGTATGTATTGCTCACCAACTTAATGAGCCCTACGCGCCTAATATGAATGATATTTAGTAAGATTAATATGACAGGCCGACTTCTGGGTAAAACTTGTAAACGTAGCTGAAAAGCCGACAGTTTTAGCACCATTAAGAATTTAATAGCGGTAATAATCGCTATTGTTTGCCAGCATTTAAAATACTGCATACGAGATACAGAGCCGTTCCGTTAAAGACCCAGTCGTGAGGCTGCACATTCTAAAAATAGGGACAACTGAACAGGCGAGAAAAACATCGTCATGTCAGCGACATAAATAAGTAGAGTAACAATATGAAACGTATGCTAATCAATGCAACGCAGCAAGAAGAAATGCGCGTAGCACTGGTTGATGGCCAGCGCCTTTATGATTTAGATATCGAAAGCCCAGGTCACGAACAGAAAAAAGCCAATATTTATAAAGGCAAAATCACTCGCATTGAACCATCTCTTGAAGCAGCATTTGTTGATTACGGTGCTGACCGCCATGGTTTCCTTCCTTTAAAAGAAATTGCACGTACTTACTTCCCTGCAGGTTACACTTTTCATGGTCGCCCTAACATTCGCGACGTAATAAAAGAAGGTCAAGAAGTAATAGTACAAGTTGATAAAGAAGAACGCGGCCAAAAAGGCGCAGCGTTAACTACTTTTATCAGCGTTGCTGGTAGCTATTTAGTTCTTATGCCTAATAACCCTCGTGCTGGCGGTATTTCTCGTCGTATTGAAGGTGATGAGCGTACTGAACTTAAAGAAGCTTTAGGCCGTTTAGAACTACCTAAAGGCATGGGCTTAATTGTTCGTACAGCGGGTGTTGGCAAGTCATTTGAAGAACTTAACTACGATTTAAAAGCACTATTAGTACATTGGGATGCAATTAAACAAGCAGCCGATAGTGCTAAAGCACCGTTTTTGATTCACCAAGAAAGCAACGTGATTTTCCGCGCAATACGCGACTATTTACGTCGTGACATTGGCGAAATTTTAATTGATAAACCACGTGTTTTTGAAGAAGCTAAAGCGCACATTGAGCGTTTTCGTCCTGACTTTATGAGCCGTGTTAAGCTTTATCAAGGTGACACGCCTTTATTTACACATTATCAAATTGAAAGCCAAATTGAGTCTGCATTCCAGCGTGAAGTACGTCTTCCTTCTGGTGGTTCAATCGTAATTGACCCTACTGAAGCACTGACATCTATAGATATCAACTCGTCTAAGGCAACTAAAGGCGGCGATATTGAAGAGACAGCACTTAATACAAACTTAGAAGCGGCCGATGAAATTGCACGTCAATTACGTCTTCGTGACCTAGGTGGTTTAATTGTAATCGACTTTATTGATATGACTCCTCCACGCCATCAACGTGAAGTAGAGAATCGTTTAAAAGATGCAGCGCGCCCAGACCGTGCTCGCGTTCAAATTGGTAAAATCTCACGCTTTGGTTTACTTGAAATGTCGCGCCAGCGTTTGCGTCCTTCATTAGGTGAAGCAAGCCAAGGCCCATGTCCACGTTGTAGTGGCCAAGGTACTATTCGTTCAAACGAATCAATAGCACTTTCAATTCTTCGCTTAATTGAAGAAGAAGCAATTAAAGACAATACAGCACAAGTAAATGCACAAGTGCCTGTTGCTGTTGCCGCTTATTTATTAAATGAGCAACGTCGTAGTGTTCATCGCATTGAAAAACATCATAAATGTGACGTAGTGATCATTCCAAATCAACATATGGAAACACCACATTATGAAGTTATGCGCTTACGTAAAGACGAAACACTTGAAACTGTAAGTTACGGACAAGTTGTTGCACCGGAGCCTGAAGTATTCGAGATGTCAAAATCTCCAAGTACGCCAGTCCGTGAAGAGCCGATGCTAAAAGGCGTGGTAATGCCTTCTACTCCTGCTCCACAAGCAGCGCCAGCTAAAGCCGTAGAGCCTGCTGCGGTAGCACAAACTAAAACTGAAGGTGGCTTACTAGCTGCTATTGGTAATTGGTTTAAGTCGTTATTTGCAAGTGAATCTGAAGAAGAGAAAAAAGAAGCTGTAGAAAAAGAGCAGCAAGAAACGCGCAATAATGCACGTCGTGGTAACGATAATCGTCGTCGTAATAACAATCAACGCCGTCGTAATAATAACCCACGCACTAACAAGCCGCGCAATGAGCGTCCAGCCGCTGAAGAGGAAGCTAAAACTGACTCAGCAGCAAGCACCGAGACTCAAGAGAGAAGCGAGAACCGCAACAAGCGCCGTCGTAATCCTAACTCTCGTAAGCGCCCAGAGCATAAAAACCAAGAAAAAGATCAAGTTAAAACTGAAGCCCCTGCAAAGGCGGAAGTAGAAACTGATTCTAAGCCAGCACAAGCTGCAGAGCCTAAAGAACAGAAGCCTAAAGTTCGCCGTCAACGTCGTAACATACGTAAAAAAGTACGTCTGCAAGATGAAAAAGCTGAGCAAGCTAACTCAACAGAGCAAGCACCTGAGCAAACGGCTGTAACTGAAACTCCACAAGTTCAAGAGCAAGCTCCTGCTGTAGAAAAGCAAACTCCGGCAGAAAAAACAGCTCACATTAAAGAAGAGAAAGTTGATGTTGTTGATTCTAACGATGAAACAGCAACTACAGAAGACGAACAAGAGCAAACACGTACACGTTCACGTCGCTCTCCTCGTCATCTTCGTGCATCTGGTCAACGTCGTCGTCGCCCTGAAGGTGAAGCAGAAGTTAAATCTGATGAAGCCCCTGCATTTATTCCAGTTGCTGATCAAGCTGCTGCAGAATACGAAGCAGAACTTAAAGCTAAATCAGAAGAAACACCGGTAGATGCGTCGCAACAAGTTGAACAAGCCGTTGCTGTTGAAGACTTAGCAAAAGTTGAAGCTGTAGAAGAGCCAGTAAAAGCTAAAGAACCGGCTAAAGTTGAAACGCCAGTAGCCACTGAAGAACCTACTAAAGTTGAAGCGCCAGTAGCAACTGAAGAGCCTGCTAAAGCTGAAACGCCAGTAGCAACTGAAGAGCCTGCTAAAGTTGAAACACCAGTAGCCACTGAAGAGCCTGCTAAAGTTGAAACACCAGTAGCAACTAAAGAGCCTGCTAAAGCTGAAACACCAGTAGCCACTGAAGAGCCTGCTAAAGCTGAAACGCCAGTAGCAACTGAAGAGCCAGCTAAAGTTGAAACGCCAGTAGCAACTGAAAAGTCTGCTAAAGCTGAAACATCAGTAGTAACTGAAGAGCCTGCTAAAGTTGAAGCAAAAGTGAAAACTGAAAAATCAGCACCGCATGTTAAAACAGCGGTTACTCAAGGGTCTGCAAGTGCGCCAATGGCACAACCGACTCCTGTAGCTGATAGCGAAGTGAAACATACGTCTGTAGCAATGGCTCACGATAAACGTGAACTAGTTCCAGACAGTGGTTTACGTGCAGGTTCAATCAAACCTGCTGGTCGTGCAAGTTCTGCAATGACTAAAACAATGAGTGTTGATTAATAACTAACATTCATTAAAAAGCCCCGCTATTTAATAAATAGCGGGGCTTTTTTGTTTATATGATTTGAATAATTATTAAAGTTTCTTCACGCCCACAATAAGCGATTTATTCACAAAGAGGTAAAGAGACGCTGCGCTTTTAGAGGTAGTAATAAGGCTAAGCCTGTCAATAAAGCATGACTTGTGTTTTCTCATTTACTTCTCTTTCTCTTCTCTTTGTGCAATAGATCTTTTAGTGGTTTTGTTAGCAAAGAAATTAAATAAACAGAAGCGTTGCTTCTCGCGTAAGCAAGCTTTACGCCTACAGCCGAAATTTAAAACCGAATAAGATTAACCTGTAGACGCACAACTTGTTGGCGTGACGGGCACAAAGCCCGTAATAAGCGACTTATTCACAAAGAGGTTAAGAGACGCTGCGCTTTTAGAGGTAGTAATAAGGCTAAGTCTTGTTAATAAAGCACGACTTGTGTTTTCTCATTTACTTCTCTTTCTCTTCTCTTTGTGCAATAGATCTTTAAGTGGTTTTATTAGCAAAGAAATTAAATAAACAGAAGCGTTGCTTCTCGCGTAAGCAAGCTTCACTACTTCAGCCGAAATTTAATACCGAATAAGATTAACCTGTAGACGCACAACTTGTTGGCGTGACGGGCACAAAGCCTGTAAAAAGTAATTTTTTCACAAAGAGGTTAAGAGACGCTGCGCTTTTAGAGGTAGTAAAAAGGCTAAGTCTTGTTAATAAAGCACGACTTGTGTTTTCTCATTTACTTCTCTTTCTCTTCTCTTTGTGCAATAGATCTTTAAGTGGTTTTATTAGCAAAGAAATTAAATAAACAGAAGCGTTGC